>MGOA01000104.1 GCA_001796965.1 Chloroflexi bacterium RBG_16_64_43 | reverse complement strand
TGCCTATGAACATCTCCTGACCGAGAAGGTGGAGGAGGTGCTGAGCACGCTCAGCCCGCGCGAGGCGCGCGTGTTGCGTTTGCGATTCGGCCTTTCCGGCGAGCGCGCCTACACCCTCGAAGAGGTGGGCGAGAAGTTCGGACTGACGCGCGAACGCATCCGCCAAATCGAGGGCCGTGCGCTGCGCCGCCTGCGCCATCCGCGCCGCGCGCGCCAGCTGCGCGACTACGCGGCCTGACCCCGCCTCGCTCCCGCGATTCTCAATTCGTGCATGTTACAATCCGCGCCGAAACAGGCACGGACGGAGGCCGCATGACCAACATCCTGGTGGCGGTGGCGTGGCCGTACGTCAACGCGGACATCCACGTGGGCAACCTGACCGGCTCCTACCTGCCGGCCGACATCTTCGCGCGCTACCACCGGCTGCGCGGGAACAACGTGCTGATGGTCTCGGGCAGCGACGCCCATGGCACGCCCGCCACCGTGCGTGCAGATGCCGAAGGCGTCACGCCGGAAGCCGTCTACCAGCGCTATCACCGGCGCTTCCTCGATCTGTTCGTGGCGGTCGGCATCTCATACGATCTGTTTACCAGCACCCACACCCAGAACCACTTTCGCGTCGCGCAGGATCTGTTTCTGGCCTTGCGCGACAACGGCTACGTGTTCCGCGAGAAGCAAACGATCCTGTATTCCGAGACCGAGAAGCGTTACCTGCCCGACCGCTACGTCGAGGGCGAATGTTACATCTGCCACTTCGCCAACGCGCGCGGCGACCAATGCGACAACTGCGGCAACCTGTTGGAAGCGACGCTGCTCATCAATCCGCGCAGCCGTATCGACGGCTCGCATCCGGTACCACGTGAGACCGAGCACTTCTTCATCGATTTGGGAAAGCTGGCGCCCTCCATTGCGGAATTCCTCGTGCGCGAAAAGGACCACTGGCGGCCAAACGTGGCCCGTTTCGCCCGTAACATGGTCGAGCAAGGGCTGCACGGACGGCCAATTTCGCGCGACCTGGATTGGGGCATCCCCCTGCCCGAACCGGGATGGCCGGGCAAGCGACTGTACGTCTGGTTCGAGGCAGTTATCGGCTACCTGTCGGCCTCCATCGAATGGGCGGCGCTCGAAGGGCGGCCGGAGGCATGGAAGGAGTGGTGGTACAACGGGGCGGCGCGGACTTATTACTTCATTGGCAAGGACAACATCCCCTTTCACGCGGTGATTTGGCCGGCTCAGCTCATGGGCGCCTCGCGGTTGTACGCGGGTGCCGGCGAGCAGGCACTCAACCTGCCCTTCGACATCCCGGCCAACGAATTCATGAACCTGGAGGGAAAGAAGATCTCCGGTTCGCGCCATTGGGCGGTGTGGGCACCGGAGGCGGCCGCCACCTACGGCGCCGACCCGTTGCGCTTCTACCTGACCGTGAACATGCCCGAGGCGCACGATACCGACTGGGATTGGGACGATTTCGTGCGTCGCAACAATGACGAGCTGGTGGCAACCTGGGGTAACCTGGTCAACCGCGTGCTCACCTTCGCCTACCGCCACTGGGAGGGGCGCATCCCCGAACCAGGGGATCTGACTTCGGCAGACCGTGCGCTCCTGACCCGGATTGAGGGGGGGCTGGAAAGCGTGGGCGGGCGTTACGAGGCGGTCCAATTGCGCGCCGCGCTGGGCGAGGCAATGGCCCTGGCCACCGAAGTCAACCGCTACCTCGACCAGCAGGGGCCGTGGTTCCAGATCAAGACCGACCGCGCGGCCGCCGCGCGCACGATCTTCACTGCGGTGCGCGCGATCGACACGCTCAACGTCCTACTGGCACCGGTTATACCCTTCGCCGCGGAGGCCGTGAACGGCTGGCTGCACGGAAAGGCGCCGCTTTTCGGTGCCACGCGTGAATCCGAAGTACACGATGAGCTTGGGGCGCGTCCAGTGCTGAGATACGACCGCGGCGGGTCCGGCCGCTGGGCCGCGAGCACGCTGCAAGGCGGCGAACCCCTGGGCGAACCGAGTCCGCTGTTCCGCAAACTACTACCCGAGGTGGCCGCTGCCGAGCGCGCCAAGCTCGTGTCGGTTCCCGACTAGCCCGGCATTCGGCCCCGCCGCCCCAACCAAGCGATAGGGCCGGGGAACTCGTTGGATTAAGTTTGTTCACAACCGTCAAAAGCGGCGCGCCCGATGTGGCGCGCCGCTTTGCATTGTGAGCCAGATGTGTGGGGGCATGTGGGGCTACGCTTACGCGCGGAGCCGGCGCGGTGCGGACAATCCTATGCGCGAAGCTGGTCGAGGTACTCCTCCAACATGGCGAGCGCCGCCTCCGACGACTGCAGCTTGTTCGCTTCCCGGTCACCGCGCCAGATGAATTGGCGCGCCGACTCCAGATCGCGGGAGCTCAATGCGATCCATGTCAGCCCAACCGGCTTTCCGGGCAGGCCGCCACCCGGGCCGGCGATCCCCGTCACCGCCAAGCCGATATCCGCCCCCAGCGCGTGGCGCGCGCCGCGCGCCATCTCCTGGGCAGTTTCCTCACTCACCGCGCCGTGCTGATACAGCGTGTCGTGGCGGACACCCAGCAGGCGTTCTTTGGCTTCGTAGGAATAGGCAATGATCCCGCCTAGGAAGTATTCAGACGACCCGGGCACATCCGTCAGGCGATGCCCGATGAGACCTCCGGTGCAGGATTCGCCGAGCGAGAGTGTGTAGCGGTGCTGCAGAAGCTTCTCACCCACCCGGCGTTCGATGTCGCTGGGCATAAACACCTCCGCGTGCGGGACAGGCGTATGCTATCACATCCAGCACGGGCCGGAGCGCCTCATTAGCCGGTCACCGCGGGCTCGCGGCGAAGCCCCTCGACGAAATCAGCGAGCCCTTGCTTCAAGCACTCGCGCTCCTCGGCGCTGAGCACGGCCCATGGCCGGTAGAAGTATTCATCGGTCTGGGCTTCGACCGCCTCGCGTGCATCGCGCCCGGTGCGGGTGATATCCACCGCCTGTGCATCGCCGGCCACCCACCCGCGCTGTAGGAGTTCATCCAACGCGTGGACAAAGGCGTCGCGTCGATAGCCGCGTCGCTGGAGTTTCGATTCAAAATCCACCGCGGCGCGAGCCTCACCGTGCCAAATGAGAGTCAGCATTTCCCAGGCCAGGCCGCTCACACCCAGCGGCTGCCAGGCGGAGGTGTGACAATCGCCGCGATACGCGTCCAGGTCGGTCAGCAATTGGTCGATCCGGATCATGGCTGGCGCCGTCGGCCCCGGATCCGATTGGCGGCTGAGTTCAAGGGCCCACTGGTGAGGCGGCTCGGGCGCCGCGAGGCTGGCCGTCACCAGCCGCTCGAGCAGGGCAGCCATCTGCTCCAGGTGCGCCTCGCCGATCGGTTGCAGGCGCTCCATGGCGCGGTAGATGGCCTGGACCACGCCGTCGGCAGCCTGCTCGCCCACGGGCGTCAACGAATAACCCTGCCGCTCGTCCTGCACGAGGTATCCGAGTTGGGCTGCTTTCTCGAGCCGCGAGCGCCAGCGCGCAGGCGCGGAATAAGGATCGCGTTTGGCGATCGTTTCCAGGGTGAGATGTTGCGGACGCAGGAAGAAGGCTGAGATGAGCCAGCCGTGCCATGCGGTGGGGGAGAGCCCGTGAGGAGCGGCGGCGGCTTGGGCCGCCGGAAGGTACTTGACGAGAAGCGCCTGAGCCGCATCTTCCATGAGCGGCCACGTGAGTCCTATGTCGGTCAACCAACACCATCCTTGAAGTCCAGAATAAGGCTGCGCACCTTTCCTTGAGTATCGCCCTGCGCCACCCAGCAGGCATCATCCAAAGTGTGGATTCGATAGGTCGCCGCGTGGAGATCCACGCAGGTTCTCGCGACAGGCGGAATCAGGCTGTTCTTGGCCCGAGTCGCATGGTTTGACAGGTCACGGGCCCATGATATAATTCTCTACCGCTGCCCCGGCAGACGACTGCTGGGGCAGGCGCACGTATCGGACCCTCCCCGCCGTTCGGGCCCTGTGGGGCGTGGACGTCGGCGAAGCGAAGGAGAACCGAAACATGAAGTACGCCATACTCGAAAGCGGCGGCAAGCAGTATCGCGCCGAGGAAGGCCAGGTGATCGAAGTCGACCGCCTGGCTGCTGAAGAGGGAAGCACCGTCGATCTCGAGCAGGTGCTACTGCTGGTCGACGGGGACACAGCCCACGTGGGTGCCCCGCTCGTCACTGGCGCCCACGTCAAAGCCAGCGTGCTCGAGCACATCCGCGGCCCGAAAATCCTGGTCTTCAAGTACAAAGCCAAGATGCGTTACCGCGTGCGCCAGGGACATCGGCAGAATTACACGCGCCTGCGCATCGAGCGCATCGCGGCCGGCGGGCGCACCGCCGCCAAGAAAGCCTCCGCCGGCTAGCGCGCCGCGCGGCGTCAGAACGGGAGGTTAGGCATGGCACACAAGAAGGGCGCCGGCTCCAGCCGCAACGGCCGCGACAGCCAAGGGCAGCGATTGGGCGTGAAGCGCTACGGCGGTCAGGCGGTGCGCGCTGGCACTATCATCGTCCGCCAACGCGGCACGCACATTCACCCCGGGACGAACGTGGCCCGTGGCAAGGACGACACGCTGTTCGCCACAGTGGACGGATTGATTCAATTCGAACACATGACCGGCGGCCGCAAACGGGTCAACGTGCTGCCGGCGGGCGAGCCTCAATCGTAGAACGCAAGTGGGCCGCGGCGGCGGGAGGACCGGACTGCACCCCGGGCCATCCGGCCTGCGCCGTCGCGCGACGATTCCGGGGGAGGGCACTCATATGAAAGCGGGTATTCACCCCAAGTACTTCGCGAACGCGACCGTGATCTGCGCCTGTGGCAACACGTGGCACACCGGGTCCACGGTCGAAGTGATCCATACCGACATCTGCTCCAATTGCCATCCGTTCTTCACCGGCGAGCAGCGCATCGTCGACACCGAAGGGCAAGTGGACCGCTTCTACAAGAAGCTCGAGGCGCGCACGGCTTACCTGGTGGAAAAGGAAGCCCGCGTCACGGCGCGCACCTCGACCGACCAGCCAATTGCCACGCTCGAGCTGAGCGAACGCATCAATGGCACCCTGGCCCGCGCCGGGCTGGAGACAATCGCCCAGGTGCTCGACAAGCTGGCCGCGGGCGAGGAAGCGCTGCTGGCGGTGGACGGTTTCGGACGCAAGAGCCTGATCGATCTGAAAAAGCGCCTGCGCCAGCGCGGCTTTGTGATCCCCGGCGAAGAGCCTGAACCCGTCGCAGCCTAGTGCGACCAGTTGTATGCAAAACATCGGGCGAGCCTGCGCAGGCTCGCCCGATGTTTCTTTTTGCGCATCACGCGCAGGCCGCCTTTTGTGCAGCCCGCCCGAGTGAGGTAGACTTGGCCGCAAGCCGCTCATGCCCGCGAGGAGGCGCCATGCGTAAGGCCGGCTCGGTGGAAGTGATCTGCGGGTCGATGTTCTCCGGCAAGACGGATGAGCTGATTCGCCGTCTGCGCCGCGCGCGCATCGCACGCCAAAAGGTGCAGGTCTTCAAGCCCGCACTGGATACACGCTATGCGGTGAGCAAGGTGACCTCGCACGCCGGCACCGATTTCGACGCCACGCCGGTGCGCGGCGCACGTGAGATCCCGGCCCAGATCGAGACCGGAACCACGGTGGTGGCCATCGACGAGGCCCAATTCTTCGACGATGAGATCCTGCCGGTGGTGCAGCGCCTGGCCGATGACGGCTTGCGGGTGCTCATTGCCGGGTTGGATACCGACTTCCGCGGCGAACCCTTCGGCCCGATGCCGACCCTGATGGCCCAGGCCGAGGTGATCGACAAGCTGCACGCGATCTGCATGGTCTGCGGCGAACCGGCCACGCGCACCCAGCGCCTGATCAACGGCAAGCCGGCGCGCTATCACGACCCGGTGGTCGTGGTGGGCGCCAGCGAAATGTACGAAGCGCGCTGCCGCGCCCACCACCAGGTGCCGAGAGAATGAAGCCCGCCGACTACCACGACCTGCTCGCAGAAGTGCTCATCCCGGCCGAAGAGCTGCAGGCACGCATCGCCGAGCTGGCGGTGGAAATCGACCGCGACTATCGCGACCGCGACTTGCTGCTCATTTGCATCCTGCGCGGCGGGGTCATGTTCCTTACCGACCTGATGCGCCGCCTGACCGTTCCGCACGCCATCGACTTCATGGCGCTGGCCTCCTACGGCGCCGGCGCGCGCACCTCGAGCGGCCAGGTGCGCATCACCCTCGACCTGGTCACCTCCATTGCCGATCGCGATGTGCTGATCATCGAAGATATCATCGACAGCGGGCACACCATGGCCTCGGTGATGGATTTCCTGCGCACTCGCCAGCCGCGCTCGCTCGAAGTGTGCACGCTGCTGGACAAGGCCGAGCGGCGCGAGGTGCATGTGCCCATCCGCTACCGGGGTTTCGTCATCCCCAATAGGTTCGTCTTCGGCTACGGGCTGGACTTGGACGAGTACTACCGCAACTTGCCGTTCGTCGGCGTGGTGCGGTCCGGCCCGGATTAGCCGCGCGCACGGGGGCCGCCGGTGAGCGTTCGTCAGGCAGGTGCGCCGGGGGAGATATGGGGCGCGGCGGAGTTCCCGCCCCTATTGGATGCGGTGCGCCAGGCCGTCGGTGGGCGTGGCGAAGTGTACCTGGTTGGCGGCGCCGTGCGGGATGCTTACCTGCGCCGGCCGGTGAGCGACTTGGACTTCGTCGGCACAGGCGATGGCATTGAACTTGGCCAACACGTCGCGCGCAGCCTGCAGGCTGCGTTCTATCCACTGGACACGGAGCGGCGAGTGGGCCGGGTGCTGGTCGAGAGCGCGGGCCGGCGACTCACCCTCGATTTTTCCTCATTGCGCGGGAAGCGCCTGATCGAGGACCTTGCGGCGCGCGACTTCACTGTCAATGCCGTGGCCTTGCCGCTCGCGGACCTCTCCACGGCGATCGACCCCCTCGGCGGGCTCGACGACCTGCGTCTAAAGACGCTGCGCGCGTGCACTCCCGGCGCCCTGGCGGATGACCCGTTGCGCACGCTGCGTGCCGTTCGCCTGGCCGTGCAACTCGAATTCCGCATCGAACCCGCGACTCGCGAGCTCATTCGCGCGGCGGCGGCGGGCCTGCCCCAAGTGGCGGCAGAACGCGTCCGCGACGAGTTCATGCGCATCATGGGCGGGACGCGCGTGGCCCCGGCCTTGCGCGTGATGCAGGCGCTGGGCCTCTTGGCGCTCGTCGTGCCCGAGACCGCCGGGCTCGAGCGCGTTGCTCAACCCCCGCCCCACATCCACGACGTGTGGAATCACACCCTGCTGTTGATCGACCGCCTAGAATCCTTGCTGGCCGTCCTGGCTCCCCAGGCCGACGAGGACTCCTCGGCCGATCTTGTCTTCGGCCTGGCTTCCGTGCGCCTGGGGCGGTTCCGCGAGAGCCTCAAGGCGCACCTCACGCGAACGCTGTCGGGCGATCGCCCAGTGCGCGGCCTGACCTTTCTGGGGGCGCTGCTGCACGACGTGGGCAAACCCGAAACACGTGGCGTCGATTCCCAGGGCGAGGTTCACTTCCTCGGCCACGACTCTTTGGGCGGCGACTGGGCTGTTCGCCGCGCCGGGCTACTTCATCTTTCGAACATCGAAGCCGACTACCTGGGCGGTATCGTGCGCCACCACATGCGCCCGCAGCATCTGGCCCACGATGGCCCGCCCTCTCGACGCGCGGTGTACCGCTTCTTCGCGGCCGCCGGCGAGTGCGGTGTGGATGTCTGCCTGATCAGCCTGGCCGACATGCTGGCCATCTATGGACCGACCCTCAGCCAGGATTCCTGGGCGGCCATGCTCGACACCATTCGCAGCTTGCTGGAAAGCTTCTTCGAGCACCCAGCGGAACACATCCACCCGCCGCTGCTGCTCACGGGCGATGAGGTCATGCAGGCACTCGGGCTGCACCCCGGGCCGCAAGTGGGATTCCTGTTGGAAGCGCTGCGCGAGGCTCAAGCCGCCGGCGAGGTGACCGCGCGCGAGGCGGCGCTGGAGTTTGTGCGCACCCGGCGAGCACAATCGTAGAGCTCATTCCCTCGATCGCCGTCGCGGAGCGCGATGCTAGGCTACGCACTCGTCGCGATTTGCCTGCACCTGCCGTCGTGGGCGATGGCAGGTGCCTTTGCATGCGATGACGTTTCGGCCTGGTGCCTTAGGGGTAGATGTCGTTGAGGACGGGTTCGTAGTAGCAGCGGCAACCGTTGGCCGCGGAGCAGGCGCCTTGCGGCAAGAACGGAGCTTTCTCCTTCGGATACGCTCCTTGAACGGCGGCGCACGTCGGGCAGCAGTCGTCGGCCACGCTCACCCGCACCATGGTGACGCGCGGATTAGCCTGCAAGCGTGTCAGCGCAGAGGCCAACGCCGTGCGCCGACCCAAGTCCGCGCCACAGGTGGGACAGCGGGCGGCACCATCGGCAATCAGGCTGCTGCAAACCGCACACGTGGGCATTGCGCCTCCATGTTTCCGGGTCAACTCAACCGCACCGAGAATACCGTCGTTCCGCGAACGATGCTTCTGGCAGCCCCCCGATTCAGCGCTAGGGGTAGGGCTGCAGGTCCACCTGCGGTTGCAGGCGCTCGACATCGGCCCGGCGGCAATCGGCTGTGGCCGGCGTGAGCAACACCGCCGTGGCCGCGGCGAAACCCAGGCGCAGGCCCCAGGCCATATTCTGCCCGCGTGCATACGAGGCGGCGAGCCCGGCCAACACGGCGTCCCCGGCACCGGCGGTGCTCACCGCCTTCACCTGCGGTACGGTGATTCGGAATCCGCCCTCCGGCGTCAGGGCCAGCCCGCCTTCGGGGCCTAGCGTCACAATCGGCCAGCTGCGGTAGCGCTCATGTAACGCGAGCATCGCTTTCCAAATCGCCTCGAGGGTGGTGAGACTTCCCCCCCCAAGCGACTCGAGTTCAACACGATTGGGCTTGACCACTGTGGGGCGCGCCTCTAATCCCACGCGCAGTGCCTCTCCCGAGGCGTCGAAAAGTGACGGGACACCCGCGGCACGAGCGGCACGCATGAACTGCGCGTGCATCGCGGGCGGAACACCGAGCGGCACGCTGCCGCCTAACACCAGGCACGAGGCGCCAGGCAGGGCAGATTCGACCTTCGCTGAAAGCTTGGCTGCATCGTCCGGTGTGACGATCAGCGACTCACTGGCGATGGTCGTCTGGCCGATTCCGTCTTCGGGCACAATCAACACGTTCTCCCGCGTCGACCCCTGCACCCAGATGAAGTCAGTCTTCACTCCGCGGGCGCGCAGCATGGCCTCCATGCGGCGCCCGGTTTCGCCGGCCGCAAAGCCCAACGCCAGGCTGGGTTGCCCGAGTTCGCCCAGAATCCATGAGGCGTCGGCAGCCTTGCCGCCCATTCCGATAGCCTCGTGCGAGGCGCGCACGGTCTGTCCGGGCGCGAAATGCGGCACGAACAGGGTGCGGTCGATGGCGGTGTTCGGAGTGACGGTGACTACCATAGCGCTGCGCTCGCGGGAAGGGTCAAGCTTCGGAGGCCTCCGGCGCTTCACCCGCTCGGCCAGCCGCCAGCACGGCCTGGGCGCCCTCGATCCAAGCTCGCTCGCTGGTCAGGAGCGACCCGAGCAAAACGGTGCGTGCGGTGATCTCGACGCGCTCGGCCACATCAAAGGCTGTATCCAGATCGTGTGCGACGACAAACAAACCGTGGCCGGGGACGATCGTGGCGGCCGCATACGGCGCGAGTTGATTCCCAAAGGCGGCCAACGCCTCTGCCACATTTTCGGCCAGGAGTGCACTGTGCGTGGGCGCATAGCGCGCGATACCGACCGGCCCCAATCGCTGGACGTATTCCAGCACCGGTGGCACAGGAACGCCGACAGCTGCAAACACGAGTGCGTTCGGCGCGTGACAGTGGACAACTGCGCCGGCCGTGGCGAATTGTCCATAGAGTCGCATGTGGACCAGCGCCTCACGCGAGATCTCGCCCTCACCATCTAGTCTCCGGCCATCCAACGCGAGCACGAGCACCTGCTCGGCGCGCAGGTTCCAATGGGAGTGACCGCCAGCGTACATCGGAGTCATGCAGATGTAATCGCCTACCCGGGCGCTGATGTTGCCGCCGGCCGTGTCGGTGAGGTGGCGTTGGTAGAGAAGACGCCCAAGATCAGCAATCCGAGCACGGACCGGTGCGATTTCGACGGACATCGACAAGTTCCTCAATGGGGCAGATCGGGAGGCAGGGCACGCATATTCGCCGCCGGTGGGCGAGCCGGCACCGTTCCACCTGGCCAACTGTACCATCCCGCGACAGTTCTGCCAAAAGGTCGCCGGGGGAGTTGGCTGCCTTCGACGGGCCGCGGCGTGTTCTCGTTGCGCAGGGCAGCCACCCCCTTCGGTATCCCGCTCAAGTCCGACGTCGCTGGCACACGTGGAAGCCCTGCCAGGGTATGCTTAAGGGGAGGCTCGCCTCTCGGCGGGCGAAGCCTACGGCCGGCACGGCATTCCGACATGAGCGAGGTGAACTGGTGGCGACCCGACAGATCGTGCGCATCGACGAGGCGCTATGTGATGGATGCGGGGCGTGCGTCACTCCATGCGTGGAAGGCGCCATCGCCTTGGTGGACGGCAAGGCCAAGGTGCTGCGCGAGGAGTTGTGCGACGGGGCGGGTTTCTGCCTCGGCATCTGCCCGACCGGCGCGCTGAGCGTGGAATCGCGCGAGGCGCCGCGGTTCGACGCGCTGGCCGCCGCAGCCTCGCACGGCAGCCATGAGCCACGTTTCATTCAGCAGACGTGCTTCTTGTGCGGGCAGAGCGAGGAAGATCGCGTCTTGCTTCCCTGCCGCCGAGGCGGGCAGAGCCTGTGGGTCTGCACCCGCTGCCTGCCCGAGCTGATTCACGGACGGTGAACATGTACGACGCTTTCAGTTCGGATTACGATCGATTTGTCGATTGGCCCGGACGGCTAAAGCTCGAGCTGCCATTCTTGCTCGGCCACCTCAACGCAAGGGGCGCGCAGCGGGTGCTGGATGCAGCCTGCGGAACAGGTTGGCACGCGATTGCTCTCGCCCAGCGCGGATTCGATGTGGCGGGGGGCGATTTGAGCGCAAGCATGGTCGCCCGAGCCACGGCCAACGCGCGCGAAGCCGAAGTGACGGCGGAATTCAGGCAGGCGGGATTTGGCGATCTGGCGTCGGCCTTCGGCCGAGATTCGTTCGACGCCGTCCTTTGCCTGGGCAACTCGCTGCCGCACGTGCTCGATCCTGCGCACCTGACCAGGACCTTGGAGGATTTCGCAGCCTGCCTGCGCCCGGGCGGTATGTTGATCGTCCAAAACCGCAACTTCGATGCGGTGCTCGCCACCCACCAGCGGTGGATGGAACCGCAGGTGCACCGCGAAGGCGAGAGCGAGTGGCTCTTCTTGCGTTTCTACGATTTCGACCCGGACGGATTGCTCACCTTCAACGTCATCACGCTGCGGCGCGAGGCCGATTCGGCGTGGGAGCAGGCGACGGGCTCCACGCGGCTGCGGCCGCAGCCTAAGGCCGAGCTTGCGAAAGCGCTTTCGGAGTCCGGGTTTGAATCGCTCACCTTCTTCGGCGATATGTCCGGGTCCGGGTTTGACGCAATCTCGAGTGGCAATCTGGCGATCGTTTGCCGGACAAGGAAGGGCATCGCCTGAGGACCGATTTCCGGTCGAGCCTCGGCGTTTCGGACTGCGGCAGTGCGACGGCCTTGTCGTCAATGTGAGCTCTGCGTGCCACAAGGGCGTTTCGACGAGTGCTGCACAGACTGGCCCTGCGATGCGACAAAGCAATGTTGGACCTTGTGGACCAACGACCTGCTCCCTGATTACCAGACCCCACAGAATGTAGTGGGTTGTGTCAAGCGTGTCTCCCGACATGGCGAGAGGGGCGCAGCCGCAAGACATTCGGGTTGCAGTGGGATGGCGCAGTTACCCTTCGCGGTAGAATCCACCTTGACTTGCCTATGAATACTGCGGCATCGGAAGCCGAACACCTGTATCGCACCGTGTTTGAAACCGCCAGTGACGGTATGCTGATCACCGATCTGGAGACCGGCGGCGTTCTGGCCGCCAACCCCGCGGCTGCACGAATGCACGGATACGCGCTCCAAGAATTCCTCGGGTTGAAGCTGGAGACACTGATCCACGCCAAGAGCCTGCCCTCTTTCGCCGGTTTTGCACAGGTGATTCGGCAAGGCGGCCTTTTCGAGACGCTGGTGCAACATGTTCGTCGGGGCGCTTCGCCGCTAAGCGTCGAATGGCGCGCGGTGGCGTTCAAGTTCCAGGATCGCGTCTGCGCATTGGCCCTCCTGCGCGATGTAGACAAACGGGTCCAGGCCGAACACGATCTTCAGCAGCGAATGGGGGTGCGTGCCCGCGAACAATCCACCCTGCTCGCAATCTCCCAGACTCTGGCCTCCACAATGGAACTCCAACCGGACCTGATCCTTGACCAGTTGGGGGTGCTCATCGAATTCGCACACGCGGGTCTGTTCACGTTGG
>MGOA01000103.1:9301-9989 GCA_001796965.1 Chloroflexi bacterium RBG_16_64_43 | reverse complement strand
CCGACCTGATCGTGCTGGACTGATGATGCCGGAGATGGACGGCTATACCTTCCTGCAGCATCACCGCCGCGAGCGCAACACGCCCGTGATCGTGCTGACCGCCCGCGACGACCAGGACGACAAGGTGGTCGGCCTCGAACTTGGCGCCGACGACTACCTGACCAAGCCTTTCCGCCCGCGCGAACTTCTGGCGCGCATCCGCGCCGTGTTGCGGCGGGCAGGCCAGGGCGAACCGGAAGGGTCCGTGCTGCGCTGCCGCGAGGTGACGCTCGACCGCGAACTGCATCTGGTGCGCGTCGGCGAACGCGCGGTGGACCTGACGCCCTCCGAGTTCGAGCTGTTGGCGGCGCTGATCGCCGCCCCGGAGCGCGCCTTCACGCGTCTTGAGCTTCTCGACCGGATGCAAGGTGCGGCCTACGAGGGGTATGAGCGCACGGTGGACGTTCACATCCGCAACCTGCGTGCCAAACTCGAGCCCGCCCCGGAGGCGCCCCGCTACATCGAAACGGTCTATGGTGTTGGCTACCGCTTTGCCCAGGACTAGATGCCCATGCGTCTTGGAGTGAAACTGACCCTGGCTTTCCTGGTGGTGGGCCTGCTCGGCGTGGCGCTGGTGGCGCTGCTTGCAGGCCAGACCACGCAAAACCTGTTTCGGCAATTCAACTTCGAGCAATACCAGGCCGGCCTG
>MGOA01000103.1:7912-9279 GCA_001796965.1 Chloroflexi bacterium RBG_16_64_43 | reverse complement strand
TTGCCGGCCAGACAACCCAGCGCCTGTTACGACAATTCAACTTTGATCAATACCAGGCCGGTCTAGTGCAGCGGCTGCAGGCCTACTACAGCGAGCATCTGGGATGGGTGGGCATCGCCGAAGCGATGCCCCGGATCGAAGGCTTCCCGAGCGATCGGCCTGCGCCGGCGCGGCCGCCAGGCATTTTGACCTTGACCGACAGCAAGGGCACGGTCGTCGCAGCGGGCATGGGCTATCGGCTGGGTGAGCGCGTGCCCGAGCACGACCTGGCGCGGGCGAATGCGATCGAGGTGGACGGCCAAACTGTGGGTTGGATGCTGGCCGCGCTCGAACGATTCGCCGACAGCCCGGCCGAGGCGGCGCTGGTCGGCCGTATCAACACTGCGTTGGCGCTTGGCGCTGTGGGCGCGATGCTGCTCTCACTGGTCGTGGGCGTGGTGCTCGCCCGAGCCCTCACCCGCCCGATCCGGGAGTTGACCGCTGCGACGCGCGCCGTGGCCGAGGGCAACCTCTCGCAGAAAGTGGAGGTCCGTTCGCGCGACGAACTCGGTCAGTTGGCCGCCTCGTTCAACTTAATGAGCGAGAGATTAGCCCGCATTCAGAACCTGCGGCGGCAGATGACGGCCGACATCGCGCACGAGTTGCGCACACCGCTCAGCCTGGTGCTCGGGCACGCGGATGCCATCGAGGAAGGGACCCTGCCGCCCACGCCGGAAACGATGGCCGTGATCCGCGATGAGGCGTTGCGTCTGGAACGGCTGATCGACGACTTGCTGACCCTCTCGCACGCCGATGCCGGGGAGCTGCGCTTCACCCCGCGCCGGGCTCGCCCATCGCTCCTCCTGGAAGAGGCCGCTCGGGCATTCCAGCCGCAGGCTTCGCAAAAAGACATCCGCCTCACTGTGGATCCGGCGGACGACGCGGGGGAGGTGTGGCTCGACCCGGACCGCATGGGCCAAGTGCTGCGCAACCTGCTCAGCAATGCGCTGCGCCACACGCCCGCGCACGGAGAGATCCGTCTTTCGGCATCCCGCTCCGAGGAATCTGTCGAGATGCGCGTGAGCGACACGGGACCGGGGATCGCGCCAGAGGATCTGCCGCACGTCTTTGAGCGCCTGTATCGTGCCGACCGATCGCGGACGCGTGAGAGCGGAGGCTCGGGGCTGGGCTTGGCCATCGCGCGCTCGATCGTTGCCAGCCACGGCGGAACCATCGCGGCCGAAAGCACGCTGGGCCACGGGACCACGATCGTGATCCATCTGCCGCTGGGGGGCGGAGGGACGCACGAGGAACACGCCTCCGCATCGCGTGATGATTGACGGCTGGACGGCGCCCAGCCAGGGGAGCCTCGCGAGAGGATCCTTGGG
>MGOA01000103.1:2662-7616 GCA_001796965.1 Chloroflexi bacterium RBG_16_64_43 | reverse complement strand
CGGCGGCAACCGTGATCAGCATGGGGACGACCATCCAGCCCATGGCCATGTACGTATCGCGGTAGAAGATTGCCGGTAGATGCCACACCGCCCAGAACGCGCCAAGCACAAATGAGGCAGCCAGGGCCGAGCGCGTGGCCTGCAAGCGAGGCAAGGCAAAGCCTCGCCAACCGAGTTCTTCGCCCAGACCAAACGTGATCATCCACACCGCGAGTACCGGAAGGACGCCCAGCGATCCGAGGTAGTCGGCTTCGCCGAGCAGCCCCAGGTCCGGACGTGCGCCGCGCACAAGCCACGTGAGGATAACGATGCCTGCGAAGATGATGATCGGTGCACCGACTGCAAACGCATAGTACATGCGAGGAATTCGCCAACGCACCAGCCCCGTGAGCAAAGGGCCGATGGCGGAGGGGCCGCGCGAGAAGAGCGTGACGAGCAGGGCTGCCAGCATGGGGCCGAATGAGGCCAGGTAGTGCAGAGCCATAGGCGGCGAGCGCTGCATCAGCCCTTGGGCGGAGAGGGCCAGGGGGATCTCAATTGCCCAGGAGAGGATGAAGGCGAGAGCGAAGTAGGCGATCAGTTCGCTGCGGCGGGATGGAGCTACACGGACCACGGATCACCCTCCGGTTGGTGGTTTGCGGATCGGTGCATCACGCACGCACCCGCGCTTGGCCTCCTGCGGCGCAGGCGAACCGACATATCTCCTGGGAGATGAGCCGACCTGCCGCACGGCGGGCCAATTCAGCGCTTGGGGAGGAGCTCACCCTCGGCCGCCACTCGGGCGCGGCTTGAAGCTCACGCGCGGCACGAAGCGAGGAACGCGCTGCATGTAGCCGCGGTACGCGGGAATGCGCCGGCACAGATCCGTTTCCTCCAGCCGGGATTGCACGACCAGCCATCCCAGCCCAACGATCGAGGCGACCAGGACCGGCGGCGTTGGCAAGAGCAGCGCCAGCCCGACGAATTCCAGAATCATCGCCGAGTGTATCGGATGACGGACGTGGGCGTACAGCCCATAGTCGACGAGCGCGTCGCCGGGGGAGGGAGCGGCGGCCTTGCCTCGCAAAGAGACAAGCGCGAACAAGATGATTGCACTTCCACACGCGATGAGGGTCCACGCCGCCGCATCTCTCGCAGTGGATGGACCGAGAACCGGCGGCATACTCGTCCGGGCGGCGAGCGCGAAGCCGATGGTCCACACGGGTATGCCGAGGAGATTTCGCAAGACAAACGTGAGCGCCCGCCCGCGGGCCTGCCCCAATCGCTCGCAGAAGATGGCGGTGAAAGCACTCATGCAATTGAAGAAGAACCCCACGAGAAGAGGCAGAAGGAAGGTGAGTCGAGAGGCGTTCATCATGTGATGGTGGCCTTCGCGTGACCCTAGGCCCCCGCGCCGCACACCTGGATTGCCATGAGTCACGGCGTCTCCGCACCCGGAGCGAGCGCGTGGTGCAGGTGGGAAGCGACGGTGCCCGTTGGGTCAAACACCATGCGATAACCCCGCTGCACGACGTTGCGCGTCCCTACGTCGAGCGGCTCCGCCAGCCACGCGGGAAGCGCAAACCCGAAGTCCACTTCCAGCCCGTCGGCGTACCAAACGCGGCGACTGCGGACAGCTCCCCAGTCTTCATCTTTCCAGCGGAGCACACTGCCGAGAGACTGGGCCCAATCATTCTGGCCAAGGAGCCCGAGTGGATCGTCGGTCAGGATCACCAGGTCGACATCGGAGGTAGCGGTGGCCGTGCCCCGCGCCTGAGAGCCGACGAGGATCACCGCGGTGATGCGGGAATCGGACCGTCCCCATTCCGCGACGTGTTTGAGGAGTTCGTCGATGGATGCCAAGAAATCACACGGCCCGGCCCTGATACGGTGCCCAAGCACTGGCGGCCGCCCATAGCCCAACCTGGGCTTGGGAACCTAGCGAACGAGTTGTAGTGCGCTGCGGATATCTTCGGCAATCATCCTGCGTTTGCTTTTCTCGATGAAGTAACTCGGGCCGGCTTGAAGGTACGAGGGGAACACGCGCATGCCGTGGTAAGTAAAGGTGCCCCCGCGCAGCTTGTAAGTCGGTCCCGCAGGAATGACCCGCCCCTCACCCTGCCGCTTGCTAATCAGGTTGAGCGCAGTGATCGCCACATCGCCCATGAGCAGGATGACCCGCACCCGAGGGAAGAGGGCCAACTCCTTTTCGAGAAGCGCGGAACACGCGTCGATCGTGGAGCGGGCAACCGCGTAGCCCTTCTTGCCGCACTTGATGGTGGTGGTCAGGTAGATGCCGCGGTCGACCAGGTCTTGAATGCCGGCGACTTCGACCCCCGCTCCGGCGAAGGCCTGCAGCGTGGTTCGGGCGAAAAGTGAGTCGCCGCCTGCGTAATAGTGATCGCGCAAGTCGGGCGGCGATGCCTCGGAGACCAGGATGGTGGAGACCGCGAGCGGATCGAGGGTGACACGGGGGATGAAGTAGCTGCCGCGGTGAACGTCGGCGCATGGGAAACCGATGCAGCGGATGCGTGAACTGACCCTCATGGCTGGCCTCCAGGCGCGGGGCCCCGGATCAACGCCGGCGGGCATGGCCGCGCGCCGAAGCGGCGAGCAGGCGCCTCTCCTCGACCTGGATTGTAGGACAAATCAATGGGCGGCGTGGCGGCGAGTGAATTCCGGCCAGGTCCGTCGACAATGCGCCCGACGCGCGCCGGGCGCCGGGGGCAGCCTAGACCGATTTCAACGCATACAGAAGGAAGATCGGTATGTCGGCAATCGTGTGCATCACGAAGGCCCAGCCGGAGCCATGGGTTTCGAGCATGCTCTTGCCGAACAGGTAGGCCACCAATCCGGTGTAGACAAAGCCCACAATCCCGGCGGGCGTGCCGTACAGCGCGTGGGCCAGCCCGAAGAAGACCGCCGTGAGCCACAGCGAGGGCCCGCGGCCGATGACCTCGTGAGAGGTGGCCAGGAGCGGTGCGCGATACGAGAGTTCTTCTTCCAACGAATTCATAGCGGCGAACAGAACGACCGCCGGAAGCAGGGGCAGGATGCGCGGTGCATTGCCCAGCGCCGGCCCGGCCGAGGCAACCACGAAAACGCCGACGCCCAGGACAATGCACCCTGAGAAGATCCAGCCGAACACCTTCCAGGATTCTGCCTGGCGAATGCCGAGCCAGCGGACAGGCTCAAGCGTCGCATTCCAGCGGCCCAGCACGAGCAAGGCGGCCTCGCGCCGCCGCATCACTGCCCACGTCACCAGGACCATGATCACCGTCATGCCCGCATCTGGCAGCAGTGCGCCCAGCCATCCGACCCAAAAGGATGCCTGATGGCCTCCAAACCATGCCTGCCACACGATGGACTGAGCTACCCATTGAGAAGCCGACTTTGCCAAGTAGAAGACTGCGAAGACGAGTCCGTATTTCCACAGCGGACGCAGGCGGGCAAATGCAAGTGAGACTGTCAAGAACCCGATCAGCAGGGCCGTCTTCGAGAGCGACAACCAGACCGGCTCGGAGATGGTGTAGCGGAGGAGCATATTGGGGAGGTCGGAAACGAGGAGCATGACGGACCATGCCAAGAGGACCAATAGGCGATCGTGGTTCGATCGGGCGGGCGGTTGGGATGTGGGCATCGATTCCCTCGTGCAGATTGGGCGGCTGAGGGCTGAGGCTCGCCGGTCCTACCGGTGATCATACAGGCTGTCGCCGGTCGGCGCATCATCAAGATGCGTGTTTGCCGCATACGAAGAACGTGGGGTCATTCATCTCGTTGTGGAGCCGCACGCGGCCGCCAATCCGCGGAGCGTACGGCGGAAGGCGGCGCGGCCTCCCCAGAGGGGGCGGGTCAGGCCGGTTCGGATTTCCGGGCGATATGCAGACGCTTCTCTACGACGGCGTGGACGACGCCCGCTGCATCCTTGAGCTCGACGGCATACACGCGCTCGGTCTTGGATTGTGTCGTGAGGTCGGCACGGATCGCCTCCAAGCTCTGTCGGTCGATGCTGAAGGTTGCCCGAAGTGTAGTCCGCCCCGGGCGCACGAAGCGGATTGAAGCCGCCTTATCCCACACGACGTAGCCCGGGCCAAGCATGCGGATGAGCATGATCATATAGACCGGGTCCACGGCGCCGTACATGCTTCCGCCGTAAATGGTGCCGACGTAGTTGCGGGTGCGCCACGAAAGGGGCAGGCGGATGCGGATTTCAGACCAGTCGCGAGCGATGTAGGTGATCCAAGAGCCCGTGCCGCGATAGGCCGGGAACAGGTTGAAGGCCACCCGCGCGAACAGGGTCTGGATGGACTCGGGCATCTTCTCGCTCCTAATGCCTGCTAAACGCGACCCGCTAGATCTCTTCCCGGACGGGAGCTCGCCGCGCGACGCGCTTCACCGTGGCGACAATTCGCTCCGCAGCGTCGAGATAAGGGTAGGCCTCACTGCGCCCGATCGGCTCGCCCTTGGCGGACTTGAGGCTGAACGCATGGCCTCCGTCGGCCGTCTGCCGGCGCTCGTAAAGCTCGTCCTTGGCGGAGCTGTCGCGCACCAACTGGATGCCGCCCTGCGCGCCGGCCTTGGTCGTATAGATCTCGCTGGTGAGAATCGTCTCACCATTCTCTGCTGTTAGGACGAAATGGAACTGCTTGTCGGCCGACCTCTTGAGCACGAACGATGCAGGCACGCAGGCCTCCTATGCAACGTGTATGGTGCAGGGTGCGGTCATGCGATTATCGCGACAATGAATACGAAGGGTAGCGCCGCTTCGGCGAGAGGTGAGGTCGAAACCCGAATCCAATTGGATAAGCGAACAGAGAAGGGTCGGGCGCTGGGCCGATTCGGCCAGGTCAGTCCTCGTTGCGAGCGATGGAGCGCCTGAAAGGGGGCGCCCAGGGTGGCCACGCGATCAGATCCATCGCGAAGAACGGTTTCGTCCCGTCTCAATTGGGGGCTCCAGCCGGCCCGCGTCGATGAC
>MGOA01000103.1:0-2600 GCA_001796965.1 Chloroflexi bacterium RBG_16_64_43 | reverse complement strand
CGCGCTCTCACATAGAGCGCGCCCGCAGTGATTGCCTTGCCCTTGGCAAGCTTGCACGACGACCTCAGCGGGTCACCTGGAGGTGACTCGCCGGGCATGCCGGGTCAAGCCTGGTGTTGCCGACAGGATCTAGTAGCGGCGCTCGCGCCCGCCGGAGCGCCCGCCGGGGCGAGAGGAACCGCCGCGCCGGCCGCCGGGGCCGCCGGGGCCGCCAGGGCCACCACCACCCATACGGTCTTCGCGCGGCCGCGCCAGGTTGACCGTCAGCGTGCGGTCGGCATATTGCGTGCCGTTGAACATGCTGATGGCCTTCTGGGCCTCGGCTTCGCTGCCCATCTCCACGAACGCGAACCCCTTCGAACGGCCGGTGTCGCGATCCGTGATGAGAGTGACCGACTTGACCGCCCCCGCCTTGGCGAAGAGGGTCTGCAGATCGGTATCGCTTGTCGAGTACGAGAGGTTTCCGACGTACAGCCTATTTTCCATGGGCAGGGTCCTGGTCTGTCCTTCCGAGGCGGCCAACCGCCTGGCTATGCCCCCGGCGTCGGTTGAATGCATGTGCCAGAGGTGCTTCCCATCATACCATGGCTTGCCGAGCAGTGTGCAGGAGCGAGGTGGCCGGTGCGGGCGCGTGCCCTCGGCCGCCGGCTGCCTTGTGGCCAACCGGGCCAGGCTACTTGCCGTGCTGGCTGAGGCGGAGAAGGAGTGTGAGCTGGGTGGCTTCCGGCGACCGTTCAAGCCGAGGGCGGGTAGGCTGATGGGCGCGGAGGATGTCGCTCAGGGATTGCCTTGCCGGTCGAGAAGCCATCGTGGGCTGTCCGAGATCTGGTACTCGCCAGCCAAGGCGAGGGCAAAGAGCGAAGCCGGTCAGCCGCTGGAAGGAGCAACTGACCGCTCACCAGACGCCTGGGATGAGCCTGAACCTGACAGACGTGCAGTACTCCCGGTAGCCCTGCAGCCGGTCCTGGAGCATCCGGTCTTCGAGGGCGGTGCGGGCCACCATGGCCGCGACCACGCACGCTGCGGGCACGATCGACCAGGCCGCGTCCAACATCAGCGGGGTGACGAGCATCGCCAGGATGCCTCCTGCGTAGGCCGGGTGTCGCACGATGGCATACGGCCCCGAACGAACGACCTGATGGCCTCGCTCGGCCTGGATCCTCACCACGGCCGAAAAGAACCGGTTGGAGAGAAAAGCCCAAGTCGAGAGGGTGTATGCGAGTGCCAGGACCACGCCGCCTGCGACCTGGGTTGTCACTGTGAAGTGCGGCGGCCAGCGAAAGCGGTGGTCTAGACCGGCCACGACCAGGGTTGCGAGTGGGCCGGCCAGGGCAACGATGGAGCCGAGCAGCCGGTCCCAAGTGGGCACGCCTTGGGCCTCGCCAAACCGCGAGCGCTCGACAAGCATCTCGGGTGAGACTTTCAGCGCGATCAACCGGCTGCCGATGACGGCCACGATGGCAAGTACAAAATAGACCCATGCGGCGAGCCAGGCGGCTTCTCCGCCAGCAAGGAAGAGGACGAGCGGGGTGAGCAGCAGGTAGGCGGCGAAGCCCAACACCGCCTTGGCGGAGACTCGCAGCCGAGGGGTAGCGGATGGGGCGGTGGGTCCAGAGGCTGCCATGGGTCGCTCCTTCAGTGAGAGAGGCTGTGCTGCGGGCCTCCCGCGGGCTTGCGGATGGCCTTCCCGGCAAGGTGGCGGCCGTGATGCGTCGAATGGACCGACGAAACCCGGAGGTCTGCCCGATCCAACTAGCGAGTAATATCCAACGTGCGTGAGCGATAAGAATCGTAGTCGGGCAGCAAGCGGTCGTACTCGTTGTCCATAAGCGGCGATGAAATCATGAAATCGGCCGAGGCGCGATTGCAGGCGATGGGTATGTTCCACACCACCGCCATGCGCAGCAGCGCCTTGACATCCGGGTCGTGCGGCATGGGCTCGAGCGGGTCCCAGAAGAAGATGAGGAAGTCGATCTCCCCGTCAACGATCTTCGCGCCGACTTGCTGGTCGCCGCCCAGCGGCCCGCTTTGCAGCTTGTGAATCGGGAATCCAAGCTCGCGCTCGAGCACCTCGCCCGTGGTGCCCGTCGCGTACACCTTGTGATGGGCGAGCAGAACGCGGTTGTACTTTGCCCATTCGAGAAGGTCGCGCTTCTTGTTATCGTGGGCAACCAGGGCGATCTTCTTGTCGTGCTCCATCGCGATGCGTTTGACCGGCATAACGGGTGCCCCTTCCATGTCACGTTGCCAACGCGAGACAAACGGCGGCTAGCGGCGCCGGCGCGGAACTCGGCCGCGGGCTTCACGCGTGGGTCAACGTTTGCGGCCGCGGCCTCCGGACTTCTTGGGCGGGAGTTGCCTGGCGCTGTCGACGGCCCGGCGAAACCAGGCCACCAGTGTCTTGGGTTTGGTGCAGATGCGCGGGGGCAGCACAACATAATCTTTCATGGCTCGGCCGGGCATCGGTTCGAGGTGGTGCGCCCCCGCGAGTTGGAGGGCCGTGGACTGACTCTCTTGAGGCAGCCGGACGAAGATTTGGTCTTGAAACACTCCGACGGTCATGTAGCCATTAACAAACCCGCACGGGTAACCGAACACTT
>MGOA01000102.1 GCA_001796965.1 Chloroflexi bacterium RBG_16_64_43 | reverse complement strand
CGTTCCCGAGTTCCGCAAGCTGCTCAAGGCGAAGATGGAATTACTCGAGGTGCCGGCTGATTTTGCCGGGCGCTATCTCAACGACGGTTTCTCCGGCGGCGAGAAGAAGCGCGCGGAGATTCTGCAGATGGCCGTGCTCGAACCGGAGATCGCCATCCTCGACGAAACTGACTCAGGGTTGGATATCGACGCGCTGCGCGTTGTGGCCACGGGTGTCAATGCGCTGGGCGGGCCGGCCATGGGTGTGCTGGTCATCACTCACTATCAACGAATACTCAACTACATCAAGCCCGACGTGGTGCATGTGATGTACGGCGGGCGCATCGTGGAATCCGGCGGCGCGGACTTGGCCCTGCGCCTGGAAGAGCACGGTTACGACTGGATCAAGGAGCGGCACGCGGAATTGGCCAAGGAGGGCTAGATGGCTGGCAGCGACTCTCGCCTGCTTGAAAAGCTGGGCGAATATCGGTATGGGTTCAACGATCCGGAAGACTACGTCTACAAATCGGGCAAGGGCCTCAGCCGGGCGGTGGTGGAGGAGATCTCCTCCCAGAAAGGCGAGCCGGAATGGATGCGCGCCTACCGCTTGAAGGCGCTGGAGCACTTTCTGCAGCGGCCCACGCCCACCTGGGGCGGCAACCTGGCGGGCTTGAACTTCGACGACATCTACTACTACGTTCGCCCGTCGGAGGCCTCCAGCGGCACCTGGGAAGACGTGCCCGACACGATCAAGAAGACGTTCGACCGGTTGGGCATCCCGGAAGCCGAGCGCAAGTTCCTGGCCGGGGTGGGTGCACAGTACGAATCGGAGATGGTCTACCACAGCATCCAGGAACACCTCGAGAAGCAAGGGGTCATCTTCCTTTCGAGCGACGACGGGCTGAAGAAGCACCCCGACCTCTTCAAGCAGTACTTTGGCACGGTGGTGCCGTTCAGTGATAATAAGTTCGCGGCGGTCAATAGCGCCTGCTGGTCGGGTGGTTCGTTCGTGTACGTGCCGGCGGGGGTCCACGTGGATCTACCGCTGCAGGCCTACTTCCGCCTCAACACCCAGAGCATGGGCCAGTTCGAGCGCACGCTGATCATCGCCGAAGAGGGCTCGTACGTCCACTACGTGGAGGGCTGCACCGCGCCGATCTACACCAAGGACTCGTTCCACAGCGGGGTGATCGAGATTGTGGTCAAGAAGGGCGCGCGCGTGCGCTACACGACCATTCAGAACTGGTCGACTAACGTCTACAACCTGGTGACCCAGCGCGCCGTGGTGCACGAGGGCGCGACCATGGAATGGGTGGATGCCAACCTGGGCAGCAAGCTGACGATGAAGTATCCCTCCTGCTACCTGGTCGGGGAGGGAGCCCATGGTGAAATCCTCTCGATGGCTTTCGCCGGCGACGGGCAGCACCAAGACGCGGGTGGCAAAGTGATCCATGCCGCGCCTCACACCACCAGCAAGGTCACTTCGAAATCGATCAGCAAAGGCGGCGGGCGGGCTTCGTACCGCGGGCTGCTCAAGGTCTACAAGGGCGCGGTGGGCGCCAAATCGAACGTGGTGTGCGACGCCTTGCTCTTGGGCCCGGAAGCGCGCACAGATACCTATCCCACCATCGAGATTGACGAGGACGATGTCTCCATCGGGCACGAGGCCACGGTCAGCAAGGTGGGCGAGGAGCAGTTGTTCTACCTCACCAGCCGCGGGCTCTCGAAGGAAGAGGCCATGACCATGGTCGTCTCGGGCTTCATCGAGCCGTTGGTCAAGGAGCTGCCCATGGAGTACGCCATCGAAATGAACCGGCTGATCCAACTCCAGATGGAAGGGTCGGTCGGGTAGCTCAACCCGGCTGCGGGGCCGAAAGGACCACGAATGCAGGAACGGGTCGTCATTCGAACCGAACGGGCGGGCCCGCGCATGCCCGCCGCGGCCAAAGATGCTGCCTATTCGGTGGCGCAGGTCGAATCCATCGCCCGCGGGCAAGGTGAGCCCGGCTGGCTGGCGGACCGCCGGCGCGAGGCGCTTCGCATGTATCGCGAGATGCCCCTGCCGGTCGCGAGCGACGAGGCCTGGCGGCGCACCGATCTGGCCGGGCTGAGGTTGGACGAGCTCGACCTCAACGCGCTGGGCGTGCCCGGGCGCACCAGGCGGCCACCGGCGGATTTGTTGAAACCGCTGCTAGGCAAAGCCCACGGCGGCCAAGTCGTGTTCGGCGACTTCGAACCGGCGGTCACACCGCTGGCCCCCGCGCTGGCGGCGCAGGGCGTGATCTTCTTGCCCTTTGCCGAGGCCGCGCGCTCGCACGGCGACCTCGTGCAGCGATACTTCGGCGAGGCCGTTAATCCGGCGGAGGGCAAGTTTGCCGCGCTGGTCGCGGCGGTAGGCGACGTGGGCGCGTTTGCCTACGTGCCCAAGGGCGTGCAAGCTGAGCTGCCCCTGCATTCCGTCTGCTGGACCACACCCAGCGGACTGCGCGGCTGGCGGCTGTTGGTGGTTGTGGACGAGGGCGCCGCGTTGACCTACGTGCACGAGAACGCCTCGCCGGCCGGAAGCGCGGCCAGCCTGCGTGCGGGCGTCGTGGAACTCATCGCCCAACAGGGCTCTACACTGCGCTTTGTCGAGCTGCAGTCGTGGGGTGACAACGTGTGGAACATCACCCACGAGCGGGCGCAAGTGCACGAAGGCGCCACATTGGAGTGGATCTTCGGCGGGACGGGCAGCCGCCTGACGAAGACATTCACCACGCTGGATTTGCTGGGCGCCGGAGCCACCGGGCGCATGTCCGGGTTCTACTTTGCCGATGGCCACCAACATTTGGATCATGATACGCAGCAAAACCACCGCGCGCCTCATACCACGAGCGACCTGCTCTTCAAGGGAGCGCTCAAGGGGCACAGCCGTTCGGTGTGGCAGGGAATGATCTTCGTGGCCCGCGGGGCCGAGAAGGCAGACGGGTACCAGGCCAACCGCAATCTGATCCTCTCCAAGAATGCGCGCGCCGATTCGATACCCGGCCTGGAGATCTTGGCCGACGACGTGCGCTGCACGCACGGCGCCACGGTGGGCCAGCTGGACGAAGATGAAGTGTTCTATTTGATGACGCGCGGGATCCCGCGGCCGGAGGCCGAGCGCGTCGTGGTGGATGGATTCTTCGACACGATCATGCAACGCATTCCCTTCGAGGGCGTCCGACGCCGACTACGCTCAGCTATCGATGCTAAAATGGGCGCTTCGGTTCGGGGCTAGAAGGGGGGAGAATGAATTCTCGTCGCGAACCTCGTGGCAAGCCGGAAGAACCGGCCAAGACTCTCGCTCAGGCCTTTGCCATCGGCGAAAAGGTGGAGGTCCTGTGCGATCACAAACGCAGCGGGCGGCGCGTGCGCGATTGGGTGGAGGGCGTGATCGTCCACGCCGACGGGCGCATGACCGCGGTCCAGTTCCGCAGCGATGTCTATCTGACCGACGGCTGGATGGTACCGGACCGCATCCTGTGGTTTACGCGCGGCTCAGAGAAGATCCGCTCGACCCGCCGCCGTGCACGGGCGCGCCTGACGCGCGTCAGCGGCAAGCGCCGCAACTAGGTAAGGGTCTATCATGCTCACGCGCCTCACCCCCCGGCCCCCTCTCCGCAAGCGAAGCGGGGGAGATGAATCTGTAAGGGGATGTGGGGCCGCTTCGCGGCCCCACATCCCCTGGAGTGTTGACCTTCCCCTCCCCGTATCAAGGGGAGGGGGTAGGGGTGGGGTCGCGGCCCTAGGCCTCGCCCTTCGGAATTCTTCAATGGCGAAATCACTGTGGGCCAAGACAGTCGTTCGTGAGCGAGTTGATGTTCAAGGATCCCGCCCAAGGAAGCCATGACCCCGGCCACCCGATCCCCCACACTGGATGTCGCCCGCCTGCGTGAGCAGTTCCCGGTGCTCGCGCGCGAGATGAAGCCCGGCGTGCCGCTGGTGTATTTGGATTCGACGGCCACCTCGCAGAAGCCGCTGGCGGTGATCGAGGCAATGGATCTCTTCTACCGCCGCCACAACGCCAATATCCATCGCGGCGTGTATCAACTGGCGGAGGAGGCCACGGCGCAGTTCGAAGCGGCCCGTGCGCGAGTTGCTGCCTTCATCGGGGCGGCGGAGCCGGCCGAGATCATCTTCACCCGCAACACGACCGAGTCGATCAACCTGGTGATGCGCACCTGGGCCCAGGCCAACCTGGCAGCCGGCGACTTGATCTTATTGACTGAGATGGAGCACCACTCGAATATCGTGCCGTGGCAGATGCTGGCGGCTGAGAAGGGCGTGCAGCTGGAATTCGTGCCGGTGAGCGACGACGGGCTGCTGGTTCTACCCGTGTACGAGAAGCTGCTCGAGCGCCGGCCGAAGCTGGTGGCTGTCGGGCACATGTCGAATGTGCTCGGCACGATCAACCCGGTGGCCGAGATGAGCCGCCAGGCGCACGCCGCCGGGGCGGTGGTCCTGGTGGATGGCGCTCAGTCGGTACCCCACATGAAAGTAAACGTTCGCGAACTGGGGGCCGATTTTCTGGCGTTCTCCTCGCACAAGATGTGCGGCCCGACCGGCATCGGCATCCTGTACGGCCGGCGCGAGCTTCTCGAAAAGATGCCTCCCTTCCTGGGCGGCGGTGACATGATCCGCCGGGTGCGGCTGCACGAATTCAGCACCAACGAGATTCCTCACAAGTTCGAGGCCGGCACACCGGCCATCGCCGAAGTCATCGGGCTGGGGGCAGCGATTGGGTTCCTCGAGGCGGCCGGCATGGATGCGATCCACGCCCACGAGCAGGACCTCATCGCCTACACCCTCGACCGCCTGAGCGAAGTGCCGGGCGTGCGCGTGTACGGCCCCGCGCCGGCGCTGCGTGGCGGGGTGGCTTCCTTCGTGATGCAGGCGGCCCATCCGCACGACGTCGCGCAGATTCTGGATGCCGACGGGGTGGCCGTGCGCGCCGGGCATCACTGTGCCATGCCGCTGCACGAGCGCTATGGGCTCATGGCCACCACCCGCGCGTCGTTTTATCTGTACAACACGCGCGAAGAGGTGGACCGGCTGGTGGCTGCGGTGCAAAAGGTCAACGACATCTTCGCCTGAAGCGAGTACGCGGGAACCGTATGGACGACCTATATCGAGAGCAGATCATCGATCACTACAAGAACCCCCGCATGAAGGGGACCCTCGACCCGCACGACATATCGTACGAGGACGACAACCCATTGTGTGGCGACCGCCTGCGCATTGACGTGCGCTTGGGGGCGGACGGCCGCGTTTCGGAGGCCGCCTTCTCCGGCCAGGGTTGCGCCATCTCGATGGCTTCGGCGGACCTTTTGACCGAATCGATCATCGGCAAGTCGCTCGAGGATGTACGCGCGATCGGCAAAGCGGAGATCCTGGAGATGCTCGGCATCGAGCTCTCGCCGGTGCGCCTGAAATGCGCGCTGCTCTCGCTCAAGGTGCTCAAAGCCGGAGCGTACGGCCTGGCTGAAGTGCACGACCTCGACTAGCAGTTCCTCCCATTCCGCCCGACATCGAAGGCCATCCGGCATGTTCAACTACCTCAAGCTGCAAGACGACCAGGTTCAGTACGTCTCCGTCGGCCCGGCAGCCAATTTCGCCATTGGCTCGCGCTGGCTGTTTGAGATCGACGGTCAGCCCATTGCCCTCCTGCATATCGGCAGCGAGTGGTACGCCATCGCCGACTTGTGCACGCACGACCAGGGACCGCTGGGGGAGGGCGAACTGGACGGATTCGAGATCGAATGCCCGCGCCACGGCGCCCGCTTCGACGTGCGCACGGGCAAAGCGCTCCTGCTTCCCGCGGTGGTCGACATCCCCGCCTACCCCGTGCGCGAGCACGAGGGCGAGCTGCAAATCGGGTTGCCCGCGCGCTGACCTAGGAAGGGGCAGCACCAACCGTCTGAGAGAGCGTGCCGCGCGGCTGAGGCTGCGCGGCATGTGGTTTAACTTCGCGCCGGGGCAGCCAGCAGACGAGGTATTACATCATGCGTGACGAGCGAGTGACGCGTGTCATCATTCGTGATGGAGAGAACGTGGTAAGATCACGCGATTCTTCCATGGAATAGAGCCATCATTGAGCCACAAAGGAGCATTGGCATGACCAAGGCGACGAGAAGGAAATCGGTAGCGAAGCGCACGCCGTCGAAGGCGTCCGCGAAGAAGTGGGTTTACCTGTTCAGTGAAGTGACTGCGGCTGAGCGCTACGCCAAGAGCTGGGACGGCGTGCGCGGACTCATGGGCGGCAAAGGCGCGAATCTCGCGGAGATGACGCGGGTGGGACTGCCGGTGCCACCGGGCTTTACGGTGACCACCGAGGCGTGCAATGCGTACCTGGCCAAGGGCGCGAAGTTCCCGGCGGGCATGTGGGAGCAGGAACTGGCGGCGTTGCGGCGCATCGAGAGGGAGACCGGCAAGAAGTTCGGCGACCCAAAGAACCCTCTGCTTGTCTCGTGCCGCTCGGGCGCCAAGTTCTCAATGCCGGGCATGATGGATACGGTGCTTAACATCGGGCTCAACGACGAGACTGCGGCCGGGATGATCGAGCTCACGCGCGACGCGCGCTTTGTCTATGATGCCTATCGCCGCCTGGTGCAGATGTTCGGCTCGGTGGTGCTGGGTGTGGCCGATGAACCTTTCGAAGAAGTGCTGGCCGGCTACCGCGCCAAGCGCGGGGTGGCCAACGATGCTGATCTCAAGCCGGAGGACCTGAAGGCCATCACCGGCGAATTCAAGGCCATTGTTCGCAAGGAAGCCGGGCGCGACTTCCCGGGCGATGCAATCGAGCAGCTCCGGCTCGCCACCGAGGCGGTCTTCCGCTCGTGGAACGGCAAGCGCGCCATTGACTATCGCAACGCGGCCAAGATCGCTCACGACTTGGGGACGGCAGTCAACATCGTGACCATGGTTTTCGGCAACATGGGCAACACGTCCGGCACGGGCGTGGTCACCACGCGCAACGTCTCCGATGGCATCAACGAGATCGAAGGCGACTACCTGACCAACGCTCAGGGCGAGGACGTGGTGGCCGGCATTCGCGCAACCAAGCCGATAGCGGCCCTGGCGCAGGAGATGCCCAAGGTCTACGCCGAGTTCGCTCGCATCTGCAAGCGCCTGGAGCGCCACTATCGCGAGACGCAGGACATCGAATTCACCGTGGAGCGCGGCAAGCTGTGGATCCTGCAAACGCGGGATGCCAAGCGCACGGCGCAGGCCGCGATTCGCATTGCGGTAGAGATGGTCGACGAGAAGCTGATCAAGAAGAGCGAAGCGGTAAAGCGCGTGAAGCCCGAGCATGTGGATTTCTTCCTGCACCCGCAGTTCGACCCGGCCGAGAAGAAACTGGCCGCGGGGCGGGGCGATCGCATCGCCTCCGGGTTGAACGTCTCGCCCGGCGCGGCCGTCGGCCAGATCACCTTCGACGCGGATATGGCCGAGCGCTGGACCAAAGAAGAGAAGAAGGACGTCATCATGGTGCGGCCGGAAACCAAGCCGGATGACGTGCACGGCATGCTGGCGGCCAAGGGCATTCTCACCAGCCGCGGCGGGCGCACCAGCCACGCGGCGTTGGTGGCGCGCCAATTCGGCAAACCGGCCGTGGTCGGCGCGTCGGCCATCGATGTGGATGTGGAGAAGCGCCGCTTCACCGTGGGCGGGCGGGTATTCAAGGAAGGCGACTTCGTCTCGATCGACGGCACGACCGGCGAGGTCTTCGCCGGCAAGATCGCGACCATGTTGCCCGATTTCAAGGACCCCTACCTGATCAAGCTGCTTTCGTGGGCAGATGAGATCCGCCGCCTGGGCGTGTGGGCCAACGCGGACTACCCGCGCGATGCGGCCCGCGCGCGCAGCTACGGCGCCGAGGGCATCGGCCTGTGCCGCACCGAGCACATGTTCTTCGAGACGGAGCGGCTGCCGATCGTGCAGCGCATGATCCTGGCCAAGACGACCGCCGACCGCCAGGAAGCGCTCGACAAACTGCTGCCCTTCCAGCGCTCCGATTTTGACGGATTGTTCCGCGCCATGGACGGGCTGCCGGTCACCATCCGGCTGATCGACCCGCCACTGCACGAGTTCTTGCCCTCACACACGACGCTGCTCATTGAAGTGACCGAGCTGCGCGTGCGCGGCAACAATGCGGCGCTCCTGGCAGAGAAGGAACGCATGCTTGCGGCGGTCGAGTCGATGCATGAAGCCAACCCGATGCTTGGCCTGCGCGGTGTGCGCTTGGGTATTCACATCCCCGAGCTCACCCGCATGCAGGTGCGCGCCATCTTCGAGGCCGCCTGCACCTGCGCCAAGGAGGGCGTCGAAGTCCATCCCAAGATCATGATCCCGCTTACGGCGCACGTCAACGAGCTGCGGCTGCAGCAGACCGAGCTCGAGGCGGAGGCCAAGCAGGTGATGGCCGAGAATGCGATCAAGGTGGATTACCAGTTCGGGACGATGATCGAGATCCCGCGCGCGGCGCTGACCGCGGATCAGATCGCCGAATACGCCCAATTCTTCTCGTTCGGCACCAACGATCTCACCCAAACCACTTACGGCATCTCGCGTGACGATGCGGAAACCGGGTTTCTGATGGAGTACTTGGAGAAAGGCATCCTGCCGGAAAACCCGTTCGCCTCGATCGATCCGGACGGCGTAGGCAAGCTGATGGAGATGGCCGTGCGCCTGGGGCGCGCGACTCGACCCTCGCTCGAGGTGGGCATCTGCGGCGAACACGGCGGCGACCCGAAGTCGATCGCCTTGTGCCACAAGCTCGGCCTGGACTACGTGTCGTGCTCGCCCTTCCGCGTGCCGATTGCCCGCTTGGCGGCGGCGCATGCCGCGCTGGGGGAGAAGAAGTA
>MGOA01000101.1:12593-13423 GCA_001796965.1 Chloroflexi bacterium RBG_16_64_43 | reverse complement strand
CGACCGTGAGGGCCCGCGGCCCGTAGAGTTCCTGCGGCGAGGCCCCTTGGCCCAGTGTGCCCCACATGCGCACGAAGGTCCCGTCCGCCTGGAACACCTGAATGCGGTGATTCCATGTGTCCGCCACAAGCACTTTGCCGTCGGGTGCCACAGCAATGCCCCAAGGCTCGTTAAACGTGCCTCCGGGCGCCGAGCCGGCCGCCACGTCGCCGAAGGTGCCCCACCCAGCGAGCCATTGACCGCTGGCATCGTAGTGCTGGATGCGGTGATTGGCCGTATCGGCTACGTAGATCGTGCCATCCCGCGCGACGGCGATGCCGCGCGGCCGCTGCAGTTCGCCCGCGGACGATCCCTGCGCGCCGAACACCACCGAGGCGGCCAGCTCCTTCCGCGATTGGGCGTACGGGTCGATCACAACTTCGGCGGCCGGCTTGACCCCGTATTGCCAGACCGTGGCGGCGATGTCGCGCCGGACGTAGAGGCGCATGCGCTCCGACACGGGCCACTGCGCCAGGTCATAGGAGGTGCCGGTCAGGCTGCCGTATTCCGTGTAATCGCGATTAAGCCAGATATCCCACAATGCCTTGCGGTAGCGCGGGTCCGAAAGCGCATTGCGGATGCGCTCCCAGGTGAGGCCAAAGTACTCTTGCATGGGCCACGACATGCGGACGAATTCGAAGTAGGTATGTGTGCGCGCCAGCAATGGGTCGATCTTGCTGAAGTTTCCCTGACCGACGACGATGACCGGCACTTCGACCAGGTCTCGCGAAGGCTGGTCGCCAAAGAAACGCTGGTTGTGATAATCCCGGAAGTACCAGGTGAAAGACCAC
>MGOA01000101.1:0-12579 GCA_001796965.1 Chloroflexi bacterium RBG_16_64_43 | reverse complement strand
CGAAGGCTGGTCGCCAAAGAAACGCTGGTTGTGATAATCCCGGAAGTACCAGGTGAAAGACCACGAGACTAGATTGTCGTAGCCAACCTGGACCCCGAGGCCGTCGGCCGTACGTCGCGAGACGTCTTCGATCTGGGCCATGACGGTCTTCACGCCCTGCGCCGAATGGGCGTAGTCGATGAATTCCAGGCCGTTGCCGTAGTTGGTGTAACTGGCCGTCCACCCGGCGCGCAAAGTGAGCACGCCCTGCAACAAGAAGAACTCGAGCACCAGCACACGAAACCACTGGCCGAAGGGCAAACCGCGCCACAGCCGCCACAGCGCCCACAGGGAGAGAGCCGCAAAGCTCAGGGACTCCAGGAAGGAGGTGGTGGACTGCAACTCCTCCAGCGTCATCCCGCGGAATGGCGGGCGCGGCCCAAGGCCGATCGCAAAGGCGACGACCAGCGAGACCGCTGCAATCGGCAGGAGCAACCAGGCGACCCAGCGCGGCGACCGACCAACCAGCGGCCAGTCGATGTGCTCGACGATGTGGGCGATGGCCCAGCCACCCAGCAGAATCATCGGCAGGGCGATGTGCACAGTCAGCCAGGGCATCTTCTCGCCGGCCGCACTGTAGGCGGCAAGGGACACCACCGACCAGAACCCCAAGAACCCGACCATGCCGAAGACCGGCGCGGCGGGTGGACGCGTTGGATCCGCTGCGACGGACGGCTGCACACCTTGAGAGTGGGACTGCGCTTCGTCTCTCGTTGTCCTCCGGGCGCGCAGTCCGGTCAGGCCAATGACCCCGGCCGCGACAGTGGCCAGCGCGGGCAAGAACTCGTACAGCGGCAGTTGGATCAGCAGGTAGAAGTACCATGGCTGCCCGCCGCGCTGCACACCTTGCTGCTCAAGCCAGTAGCCCAGCGACCCAAACAGCCCTGAGAACAGGCCATTGCCATTGGTGAAGAACGTGGTGAAGAACACGCCCATGATGCCGAAGAAGATGGCCGCGTTAACCAGCCACAAGCGCCGATCCCAGGCCAGCCCGATCACCACCGCCAGCATCAGCAGCGGCACAGCAAAGACCGCGGTGTGTGATAGCCCCTGCAGCGTGTAGTCGAGCGCGTCCCAACCCATGGCCCGTACTGGAAAGGACGCCAACTGCGGGAGGACAAATGTGCCTAGAACAATCAGCAGGTCAAAGGCTGGAAAGCGCGCGCGGAAGGATGGCCCGAAGGAGCGCGCCGCCAGCCACAGCCCCACCAGGAATGCCACGCCGCCCAGCACCCCCACCCCGCTACCCCACAACAAGGTCGGCGCGAGGGACAGCGTCTCTCCCGGAGTGCGCGGCAGGTTCGGGTCGGAGGGGACGGCGGTGCCTCCGGGCAACCCGCCCAGACGCGTCTGGTTGAACGCGAGCAGCCACATCGCGGCCAGGAGCAAGGCCGCTCCCAGCGAGACCAAGAAGGTAAACCGACGCTGATCGCCCTCCCGCGCCCACTCGACACGCATCAGGGAAACCAGGAGTTGCAGCCCGAGAAAGACCAAGGCTATCGCGATATAGATGTAGGAGGTTTCCTTGGTGGTGTAGTGCAGGGCCGTCGCCGCCGTAAGCAAGTACAGCCAGCGCGCCTGGCGGGTCTCGAAGTAGCGCGCAATGGCCAGGAACATGAGCAGCCCCCAAACGACCACGAAGGCTTCATTGCGCACGTAGCGTGAGTAGTAGAGCATGTACGGCGAGAGGCCCATCATCAGGCCAGCCGTCAATGCGCCCAACTTGCCGAGCCAGCGGCGGAAGGGCAGCATCAATGCCGCAGCCGCGATGCCGAAGAGCGCGGCCGGCAGCCTGGCCGCAACATCGCTCGCCCCAAAGACGAAATAGGACAGCGCGACCAGATGCATCTGCAGCGTGCCGTGCATCATCGGATTGTGAATGTAGCCCTGCCCGCGCGAGAGCTGCCAGGAATAGTAGGCGTGCAAGGTTTCGTCGTGCGACATGGCACGCGTGTCGATATCGAAGAAGCGGGTGGCGGCCACTGCCACCAGTAGCAGCACCCACAGCAGATGCTCCCACGCAATCGGAAGCCAAGGTGCGACGGGGCGTTCGAGCCACGAGGACTTCGCCGAGGATGGCTGCATATCCTGCCTCATTCTCGCTGTCGTTGGCGGACACGGGGGCGGGCTGCGTGGACCGCAGGCCGGCGGGAGGGCTTGGGCGATTGTGGAGCGTGGGTGCTGGCCAGAAGTTGGCGCACTTCCGCCGCCGTGAGTTCACGCGATTGACCCGGGCGAAGGCTGCCCAACAGCAGGCTGCCGATGCGGATGCGCTGCAGGCGGACGACGCTCAGCCCGAGACGCATGGCGATCTCACGTATCTCACGCTTGCGCCCTTCGCCCATGACCACCCGCACCCACGCGCCGCGTCCGGCCGGGCTCTCGACCCGCACCAGCGCCGGAGCGGTACGCAGGCCGCCCTCCAGCACCACGCCGCGCCGCCATATCTCGAGTTGCTGCTCATCCGGCCGGCGCGAGAGCATCACGCGGTACTCCTTTTCACAGCCGTAACGGGGGTGTGTCAACCGCAAGGCCAAGTCCCCGTCGTTGGTCATCAAGATCAGGCCTTCGCTTTCGAGGTCCAGTCGCCCCACTGGGAAGAGCCTGGCCGCACCCGGCACAAGATCGCGCACCGTTTGACGTTCGCCTTGCGGTTCGAGCGAGGAGACTACGCCGCGCGGTTTGTGCAGGGCCAAGTACATCGCTTGTTCCGCGGCGGCCAGCGGTCGGCCGTCGACCCGGATGTCGTCGTGCCGAGGGTCGGCCTTCTCGCCCAGTGCGATCGGTTTGCCGTTGACGGTAACGCGTCCGGCGCGGATCAACTCCTCGCACGCGCGGCGCGATCCCAACCCGGCGGCGGCCATCAACTTCTGCAGACGTTCGGAGGTCACTGCGTCAGCCCTTGAGGACGGTCTCGGGCGCCACAGGTTCGGCCGGCATCGGCGGCGCCTCTTCGATCTCCAGCGGAGGCAAGTCCTCAACCGACGAAAGGCCAAAGTGCTGCAGTGCTGTAGTTGTGAGGCCATACAAGATGGGGCGTCCCGGTCCCTCGGTGCGACCGATCTCCTCGACCAGGCCCTTCGCCAGGAGGCTTTGCAGCACACTGTCGCAGTTGACGCCGCGGATGGCGTCGACCTGGGGCCGGGTCAGCGGCTGGCGATAGGCCAGGATGGCCAGAGTCTCGAGGGCCGCCTTACTCAGGCTGGTGGTGTGCCCCAAGCCAAGGAACTTTTCGACCACGCCCGCCGCGCGGGGTGAAGTCGTGAGATGGATACGATCGCCGATGCGCAGGATCTGCAGCCCGCGCTGAGCATACTCCTCGGCCAGAGTACGCAGCGCGGCCTCCACCTCGGCCCGCGTCACCGCCAGCGCCTCCGCAAGAGTCGCTAAGAGTGCCGGCTCCGCGGATACAAAGAGCAGGCTCTCCAACTGCGCGTTGAGGGCAAGGCCCCCATTCGATTCAGGATTCATCGACATGCTATAATCCGGCTCGCCCCAGGGCACGATTCATGTAACGGCTGCAGTTGATGATACGCCCCATGTGCCTTTCTCTCAAGCGGATTCTGCTGGGCCTGCCAGTTTTGGGTCTGGCGGCCTGTACGCTCTACCTGGGAGGCCCCCAGCCGCCCCCCACCGCGACGCCCGTGGCCAGCCAGGTTACGTTTGTCGAACAAGCCTGGCGCGAAGCTATTGCGCAATCGGCCGGCGGGGAGGTCATCGTCATCTTCACCCAGGAGCAACTGACGGAGTTCCTCAACCTGCGCATTTCGTCGCAACCCCAGAGTCGGCTCAAGTCGGTGCGCGTCATCCTCGACCAAGCCACAATATCCGTGTATGGCATGTTGGAGGCGGCCGATCTTTCAGCGTCAGCGTTGGTCGTACTGCGGCCGCTCATCTCGGATGCGGCGCGGCTGACACTTGAAATCGACACGCTCCAGGTGGGACCGCTGCAGCTGCCGGCCCAATCGATGTCCGCGCTTTCACAGGCGCTGTCGGAGGTACTGACCGGCGAGGTGGCGAGCCTGGCGACCGGGTTCCAGGTGCAAGAAGTGCTGGTGGCCCAGGGGCAGATCGCCATCCGGGGCGTGCTGCGCTAGGCCTCGATCGCACGCGGCCGGGCCGGCGCCCGACAACTCGAATGGCAATTATACCAAGGCACTCTCCGCAATCATCTGTGCGGCCCCAGCCTCGCGAGCGTCTCGGCCCGTCTGTGCTTGCTCGCCCCTCGTTTGGAAGCCGCACTCGCCGCACCATTACGTGCCTCTGGATCGCTGCCCAAGTCGCATGCGCCGGGCCGCAGATGACCCTCGTTCCGCATGAGGTGAGCATTCACGCGGACGGTTTGCAGCACTCGGCGCGGGTCGAAGGCGGATCGACCGTCGCTCAGGCCCTGGCCCAGGCCGGCCTGCAACTCGGAGCCCTCGATCGCGTATCTCCGCCGCTCTATGCGCTGGCCTCGGCGGCAAGCGATATTGTGGTCGTGCGGGTGATCGAAGAATTCGAGATCGAGCATGCCACACTGCCATACACCCAGCAGACAGTCCGTAGTGAGATGATCCCTGCGGGAACTCAACGCCTGCTGCAAGCGGGCCACAATGGTCTTGAAGAAGTGACCTACCGCGTGCGGATTGAAGACGGGCTGGAAGTCGCACGATCACCGGTGCGCCGTATCGTGGTTGAGGCACCCGTGCCCGAGATCGTCCTGGCGGGCGCGCAGACCCAAACCGCGACGATCAACCTGGCCGGCACGTTGGCCTACCTCGAAACGGGCTCGGCCTGGATGATGCGCGGAAACTCGCGGGAACGAACCGCCGTCGCCATCACAGGCGATCTGGACGGGCGCGTGTTTTCTCTTGCACCGGATGGCGCGTGGCTCGCGGCTTCGCGCACGGCTGAGAGCGGTCTGAATGCCCTCTGGCTCTATTCCACACTGGCGGCGGAGACGCCGATCGCCCTTGGTGTTGCAGACGTGGTCCATCCAGCCGCGTGGTCACCCACGCTACCACCGACGCTTGCCCTTTCGACCGTTGACCCAAGCCAGGCCGCTCCGGGTTGGAAGGCTGACAACGACCTGATCCTCCTCTCGATTGGCATCGGCGGCCAACCTGCCTCGCCGCAGCAAGTGTTGCCGCCGCAGGTTGGCGGCCGCTATGGATGGTGGGGCACATCCTACGTGTGGTCTCCGCAAGGCGAGACCTTGGCCTACCGCCGCCCGGATGGCATCGGCGTGATCGACGGCCCCACGGGACGCACGCTGGCCTCGTTCCCCGTCACGCCTTACGTCAGTCCGACCGATTGGGTATGGCTGCCCGGGCTGAGCTGGTCCCCGGACGGGCGCTTCATTTACACCCTGGCCCACGGCGCGCCGCTGGGTCTTGAAATCCCGGAATCCTCACCGGCGTTCGATCTGGTCGCCATCCCTGTCGCGGGCGGCGCTTCCCTCACCCTGCGCCCGCGGGTGGGAATGTTCGCGAGCCCCGTCGTTTCTCCGCCGCGCGAGGCTACCAGTGGCGGGCAGGCCCAGGTGGCCTTCCTGCAGGCCTTACAGCCCCTCGAAAGCGAAAGCAGCAGCTATCGGCTGATGGTGATGGACCTGGACGGAAGCAACGCCCGGGCCCTCTTCCCGAGCGAGGGCGAGGGGGGCCTAGAGGCCCAGTCCGTCGTGTGGTCGCCTCAAGCGACCCATCTGGCCTTCGTCTACCGCGGAGACGCGTGGGTGATTGAAGTATCGACCGGTCTGGCACAGCCGCTCACGGCCAGCGGCCGGGTGACCGCCGTCGATTGGAGATAATGCAGTATCATTGCGAGGCCGGGGCGAATCCACGCGCTCTCACCACCCTCGTTCGGAGAATGCATGCGAGTATTGCTCACCGGGGCTGCGGGTTTCATCGGGTCGCACTTGTGCGACCGGCTATTAGCCGAAGGCCACAGTGTCGTGGGCCTCGACAACTTCGTCACCGGCTCGCCTGAGAATATCGCTCACCTGGCCGGGCACGAGCGCTTTCTATTCATCCGCCACGACGTTTCGAACTACATCTACATCCCGGGCCGCGTGGAGGCGGTGATGCATTTCGCCTCACCCGCCAGCCCCAACCCGCACAGCCCATTCGGCTACCCCAACCTACCGATCCAGACGCTCAAGGCGGGTGCGTTGGGGACGCACAATGCGCTGGGCGTGGCTCGCGCACACCAGGCGCGCTTCCTCCTGGCCTCCACCTCCGAGATTTACGGCGATCCTCTGGAACATCCGCAGCGCGAGACCTATTTTGGGCACGTCAATCCGGTAGGGCCGCGCTCGATGTACGACGAGGCCAAGCGCTTCGCCGAAGCCATCACCATGGCCTACCATGGCCACCACCGCCTCGACACGCGCATCGCGCGCATCTTCAACACCTACGGCCCGCGCATGCGCCTCGACGACGGGCGGGTGGTACCCAACCTGATCGGTCAGGCCCTGCGCGGCGAGCCGCTCACGGTCTACGGCGATGGGTTGCAGACGCGCTCCTTCTGCTATGTCGACGATCTGGTGGAAGGGATCCTGCGCCTGCTACTCTCCGACGAGCACCTACCGGTCAACCTTGGGAATCCGTCGGAGATTAGCATCCGCGACTTCGCTGAGCGCATCTCCCGCATGAGCGGAGGGCGCAGTTCCATCACCTTCTTGGCGGACCGGCGCGGCGCCGATGACCCGCAGCGTCGCCAACCCGATATCTCCCGAGCACGCGAGATCCTGGGCTGGCTGCCGCAGGTGGATCTCGACCGCGGGCTGCAAACCACGTTGGGTTCATTCGCCGGGCGGATGGGGCTCCCCTAGGCATGGACTGGCGGCGGGAACGGGTGCGCTTCACGCGCTTCCTGGTCGTCGGCGCGATCGGCGCGGTCGTGGATTTTGGCACCTTCAACCTGCTGACGGAGTGGCTGAACATCAACGCGGTGGTGGCTTCGGTGGTTTCGTTCACGGCTGCAGTCACCAGCAATTTCACCCTCAACCGACATTGGACTTATCCTGACTCCCGCAGCAAGCCGGTGGCGCGGCAATGGATGCAATTCGCAATGGTCAATCTGGTCGGGCTCTCCGTGCGCACACCGCTTTTTGCATTCCTTCGAGGGCCCTGGACGCGGGTTGCCGAGCGGCTTCCCGTGAACTGGGGGCCACTCACAGCCCAGCAGCTCGGCAACAACCTGGCGTTGGCCTGCGCCGTAGGTGTCGTGCTCATCTGGAACTTCGTCGCGAACCGCCTATGGACTTACAATGACGTCCGCTAGGGGGAACGACATGACCCGCAGGGTACCCCCGGTGCATCTGTATACGACGCGCGGCGAGTTCGCTGCCTTGCTCATCTTTCCCTATCTCTTCAGCCGCGATGGGGATTGGATCGGATGGGTCAGCGACGAACGCGACGTCTTCAATCTGGAAGGCGGCTACGTCGGCTGGGTGTCGCACGACCGGCGCATTCTGCGGCGGGCGACGGTCCAACCGCGGATCATTCCTCCGCCGCCATCCAAACCCGAAGAGCCCCGAGTGCGCGTGCCGGCCACCACCCCTCTGCCGCCCCTGATGGCCGAGTATTCACATGACGTGATCGACGTGCTCGAGGATATGCCCGAGCTGCTCCACTCCGGCGACCGCTCAGAACTCCAATCGGACATGGACTAGTGCCTGTGGCCGACCCGACTCCCGAAGCGAAGCACATCCGCGATTCGATCGTCACCCTCAGCCAGATGATGCGCCTAGAGCATGCCAACTTGCACGGCAACGTGCACGGCGGCATCGTGATGAAGTTGGTAGACGAGGCGGGCGCGCTCACCTGCATGCGCCACGCCCAGCACCCGGTGGTGACGGTGGCCATGGACAATATGAGCTTCCGCCACCCGATCCAGATTGGCGACCTGGTAACCCTCACTTCGCGCCTGACGTTCGTCGGGCGGACCTCGATGGAGGTGCGGGTGGAGGTGGAGGCGGAGAACCCGTTCACCGGCAATCGCGTCCACACGAACACCGCTCATCTGGTCTATGTCGCGCTCGATACAGCCGGCCGCCCGGTGCCGGTCCCCGTGCTGATTCTCGAAACCCCCGAAGAGCAACGCGAGTTTGCGGAAGCCGAGGCCCGCCAGGACGAGCGCCGCGCGCATCGACCCGCCGCAGGCGCAAAGGACTAGCCGCCATGGCCGAGGCTATCCGCGGGATCACCCACCTGCTGGAAGTCGCCTCCTCGCGGCGCTTCTTGGCGGCCGTGGAGCCCGGCGACCGCGGTCTGGCCGAGAGCCTGCCCTTCCCCTTCCTGGCCTTCGTCGGCGAAGGCGAGATGAAACTGGCGCTGCTGCTGGCCATCATCAACCCGGCCGTGGGCGGCGTGCTGCTGCTCGGCCCGCGCGGAACGGGCAAGACCACCGCGGTGCGCAGCCTCGCGCCGCTCCTGCCCTCCGTGCCGCGCAGCCTGTGCCCCTATGGGTGCCTGCCGGAAGACATCGAGACCGGCGGAATGGATGCCGTCTGCCCGGAGTGCGCGCGCAAGTACGGTCTGGGCGAGCCGCTGACCTTCAGCGATCGCATGAAGTTGATGGAGCTCCCGCTCAACGCACAACTGCCGGATGTGATCGGCGGGTTGGACGAGCGCGCGGCATTGCACCAGCGTCATCGCCTCCACCCGGGCATCCTGGCGCAAGCCGACCGCAACTTCCTGTATGTCGACGAGATCAACCTGCTTGCCGACGAGATTACGGACGCCATCTTGGATGCGGCCGCACAGGGCATGTACACCGTGCGCCGCGGTGCGTTGGCCGCGTTCTACCGCTCGCGGTTCGTTCTGGTCGGTTCGATGAATCCCGAGGAGGGCGTACTCCGCCCGCAGATCTTCGACCGGTTTGGGCTGCGCGTGGTCGTACGCGGTGTGACAAGTATTGCCGATCGCTGGGAGGCCTACCAGCGCGTGCGCGCCTACCAATCCAACCCGCGTGGAGTGATCGAGCACTACCGCGAGGAGACCGAGATTATGCGCGGCGAGATTCTGGCCGCACGCGAAAAGCTGCCGGCCGTGAAGCTGGCCGGCGCAACCGCCGAGTTGGCGCTGCAGATGGCCGAGCGCCTCACGATCGCCTCGCACCGGGCAACGGCAGCCTTGTTCGAAGCCGCGCGCGCGCTGGCGGCGGCCGACAATCGCGACGCGGTGACGGCCGAAGACATCCGCACCCTGGCCCCCCTCGCGCTGCGCATGCGCCGCTCGGCATTCCTCACCGACTACTTCGCCCGCCAGGGCGAAGAGGAGCAGGAGCTCAGTCGGTTGATGGACGAGGTTCTACCGGCATCCGCTCCCCGCACCTCCTCCTGATCCATCACCACATTGGAAGAGGGCATAGCATGCCTTACAGATGACCGCGTACGCGCGGGCTTGGCACGGATTGCCGCGTTGGGACGACGTGCCTGGTGTTGGTCGCGTGCATTGCAGACAATCCGCCCGGGTGCGCCCCTCCTGACTATGACATAAAAGATGATGCTCGCAAAACGAGGGGCTTCCCACAAGGGCATCCCCTTCAAGTTGCCTGCGGAAGAACCGACTTGCGCCTCACCCCCTGCCCCCTCTCCGCCGAAGGGTGGCCTTCTGCAGGTGGCAATCTGGCGGAGAGGGGGTGGAGGCTCCAAGGCGATGGTCCTTTTATCGCAGCCTGCTTGCCTCACGGCCATCGCGGAGAATGGCGCAGCGCACATGTGCGGCCACCCCTCGCCTATACATCTACCCAACGACGCTATGGGTCAAAGAGACCGACGAAGACACTTTGAGTCGCACGTCACGGGTCATGCGTAAGTTGTCAAAACACAAGTGCCTCGAGGCGCGTCGCTTGCCCTCGCCCAACCTCGATGGATTACAATTGGCTTCCGAGCTGCACGGCCCGCATGGGGAGACCCCTTCCGACATGACCCTCAGCCAACTCGCACGATCGATAGCCGAGTCGCCCACGCTCGAACTTAACGAGGAGGCCCGCCTCTTGCGTGAACGCGGCGAGCCGGTGATCCACCTGGGCATCGGCGAACCCAAGAACCGCGCCCCGATTGCCGCCATCCTCAGTTCGGCGGCGCGCCTCAACGAAGGCGACATCAAGTACACACCGACCGACGGCATGCCCTCGCTCAAGAAGGCCATCATCCGCTACACCGAAGAGAACTACGACCGCGTGGTGGCCCCCGAGAACGTGATCGTGTCGTCCGGCGCGAAGCAATCCCTTTATAACGTTCTGTTCACGCTGCTCAACCCGCAGGATGAAGTCATCATCCTGGCGCCCTACTGGGTGAGCTACCCGGAAATGGTGAAGATGGTCTATGGCGTGCCGGTGATTGTCACGCCGGAAGACGGGTCTTTCCACCCCCGCATGGAGGAGATCGAGCGCGCGGTGACCAGTTACACCAAAGCGATCATCGTCAACTCGCCGAATAACCCCTCCGGCGTGGTGTACTCCGACGAGTTCATGGCAGCCCTGGTCGAGTTCAGCGAGCGCAAGAATATCTACCTGATCTCCGACGACATCTATCACAAGCTGGTGTTCGACGGCCGCCTGCCGACCTCCTCGTACAAGTTCACCACCCGCGATATCGAAAGCACGCGCGTCATCGCCATCAACGGGGTGTCGAAGTTGTACGGCATGACCGGTTTCCGCATCGGCTGGGTGGTGACCAATCGCAAGATGGTCGAGATCATGACCAATGTCCAGGCCCAAACCACCTCCTGCGCCTCGGAGGTGCTGCAGGCGGCGGCCGAAGGCGCGCTGACCGGCCTGCAGAGCGTGGTGGAGGCGTTGCGCCTGACGATCGAGAACAACCGCAATGTGATGCTCGAGCAGCTCAAGGCCTTCGACGGCGTGCGCGTCGTCCGCCCCGGCGGCACCTTCTACTGCCTGCCCGATTTCCGCGCGTACAATCCGAATTCGGAGGAGCTCTCGCGCTTCCTGCTGCGCCGGGCGCTGGTGGTCACCGTGCCGGGCAAAGAGTTCGGCATGGAGGGGCACCTCCGCCTGAGCTACTCGGGCACCGTCAAAGACATCACCGAGGGCGTCGAACGCATCAAGTGGGCGCTTGACCCGCATTCTCCCAACGAGATTTACATCGGCGACCGCAAAATGGTACGGGACTGGCTATGAATAACATTCTCGATATCCGTACGCCGGCCGAAGGCGAGGCCGCGGCGCTGCGCTCCGACTACGGCCTGGACTCGATCGGCCTGACCAATCTGCGCAAGGCTTACTGGAACCTGCCGGCCGAAGCACTCTACGAGGAGATCGTCTTCCGCCACGAGGCGAGCATTACCCGCCAGGGCCCGATCGTTGTGGCCACCGGCAAGCACACCGCCCGCTCCGCGACCGACAAGTTCATAGTCCGCGAGCCCTCCACCGCCGACCGCATCTGGTGGGGCGAGTACAACCGACCCTACGCGCCGGATAAGTTCAACGAGTTGTACGAGCGGCTGCTCGGCTTCCTGCAGGGCCGCGACGTGTTCGTCCAGGATTGCTACGCGGGAGCGGACCCGGCCTATCGCCTGCCCATCCGCATTGTCACCGAGCACGCCTGGCACAGCTTGTTCGCGCGCAACATGTTCCTTCCCCCGCAATCGGCCGAGGAATACCGCCGTCACGTGCCGGATTTCACGGTGCTGTGCGTGCCCTCCTTCCAAGGCGCACGCACCATTGACATGACGGCCACCAAGACCTTCATCATCATCAACTTCCAGCAGCGCCTGTGCATCATCGGCAACACGGCCTATGCCGGCGAGATCAAGAAGTCGATCTTCTCGATTCTCAACTTCCTGCTGCCGGCGCAAGGCATCTTATCCATGCACTGCTCAGCCAACGCCGGCCAGCGCGACGACGACGTGGCGATATTCTTCGGACTCTCGGGCACGGGCAAGACCACCCTCTCGGCCGACCCGCAACGGCGCCTGATTGGCGATGACGAGCACGGCTGGAGCGACGAGGGAGTGTTCAACTTCGAGGGCGGCTGCTACGCCAAGGTGATCCAGCTTTCGCCCACGGCGGAGCCGCAGATCTACGCCTGCACACGCAAGTTCGGGACGATTCTCGAAAACGTCACCTACGATCCGGTCACGCGACTGATCGACCTGGACGACGACAGCATCACCGAGAACACGCGCGGCTCGTACCCGCTCGAATACATCGAAAATGCCATCCCGGCGAAGATGGCCGGCCACCCGCGCAATATCATCCTGCTCACCTGCGATGCCTCGGGCGTGATGCCGCCGCTGGCACGCCTGACGCCGGACCAGGTGCTGTATCACTTCATCTCCGGCTACACGGCCAAAATCAGCGGCACCGAGGTGGGGCTGGGAGTCGAGCCGGAGATCACCTTCAGCACATGCTTCGGCGCGCCGTTCATGGTGTACCACCCGGCTTTCTACGCCGATCTTCTCAAGCGGAAGATACTCAAGCACCAGGTCAACTGCTGGCTGGTCAATACCGGCTGGGTGGGCGGGCCGTATGGCATAGGCAAACGGATCAGCATCAGCCATACGCGCGCGCTGCTCAATGCGGCGCTCT
>MGOA01000100.1 GCA_001796965.1 Chloroflexi bacterium RBG_16_64_43 | reverse complement strand
GCAGGTGATCGGAGGTTTGACTTGTCCTTGCGTATGACGTGGGGGGACGACGAAAACACAAAGCGGGGATGCAGCTTCTGGGATGTATGGGTCTTCTCGGCGCTCTCCGTGTTCTCGGCGGTGAAGGCCTCTTCTCTAGATGTGCTAAACTAGGCCCATGCCTCGATCTATCCTGATCGCGGATTCGAATTTCGGCTTCGCCGGCATGCTGCAACAAGCTATCGTCGAAGCCGGCTTCCCCTGCCAGACCGCCGTTACCGCCCGCGAGGCGATCAACATGGCCTCCTCCTCCCAAGTTAGCCTGGCCATCATTGATCTCGACTTGCCCGATGCGGTGCCAGCGGCGTTCGTCTCCGAACTGCGGCGGGCTTCGCCCGGGGTCATCTTGCTCGGCATCCTTCCCGATGACGAGACCCAAGCCCGCGAGATTCCTGGCCTCGGGTTGCAGGGCACGCTCACCAAACCCTTCTACATGCCGGATTTCATTCCGCAGCTCAAGACGCTGCTCAGTGAACCGTCTGCGTCGCTTAAGGAGGCGGCCACGCCGGGCCAGCTCACCGCCGAGGAGCAACTTCTCAGAATACTCGGAATCGGCGGTGCGGAGAAACCGGCTTCGCACATGGCGCCCGAGCTCGCCGCTGCGGGTGGCGAACCTGCGCCGCGCGAGTTGACCTTCGCCAATGCGACGCGGGCTTCGGACCTGATGGCACGTTTGATGGCCGGCACGGCAACCCGCACCTCGCTCCTGGTGCTTGAAGGCAAGTTGTTCGCATTCGCCGGAGAGAGCCCCGCTGAGCATGCCGCTCAGGCCGCGCGCCTGGTGGCGGGAGGGTGGAACCGCCATCAACGCGGCGTGTGGCTGCGCTACTTCCGCTTGTCGGGAACCGAGGAAGATCTGTTGCTCTACTCCACCCCCGCGGGCGGCAAATTCATACTGGCGTTGGTTTTCCCCGGCCCGACCCCGGTGCGTGAGGCGCGCAGCGCCACTCACACCGTACTCGATGGCCTATACCAATACGGCGCGTCAGCCGCCGAAGAACAACAGTTGGAGCCGGCGCGCGCGGGCAAGACCGCCGTCCTGCACTCGCGGGAAGAGGAGCCCATCCAGGCGGTGGCGGTGCCGGCCAAGACACGTCGCCTCGACTCGCGCAAGGCAGCCCGGGCCTCCACAGCCAGCGCGGCCCCAACGCCCACCGCCCCAGCCCAGCCTGCCTCCCCTGCGCGCTCAGCCGCCGCCAAACCTGCGGCCGTTCCGGGAGGTCAGCCCAACACCGGCGAGGTGGCGCGCATCCGTTTGAACTACAACATCGTCCTGACTCCGGCCGACCCAGAGCAGCGCATGCTGCCCGAGCTCGCGGCCGACCTGGAGGGGTATGTGCGCAGCCTGATCGTCAGCCACGGCTGGCGCGCACAGCGCATCACCGTGCGGCCCGACCATTGTCTGATCTCGCTTTCGGCACCCGCCTCCAGCCCGCCCTCAGATATCATCCGCCTCCTACGCGGCGAGACTTCCGCTCACATTCTGGCGCGAATGGCGCCGGCTGGCGGCGCGCCCTCCGCCGGAGAATTCTGGACAGGGACGCATTTGCTCACCACCCAGGAGCAGCCACCCACGCCCGGGCAGATCGCCAACTTCATCGCCCAGACTCGCAAGTCCCAGGCCCCGCCCTCCGCGCCCGCCGCCGGCTGAGCCCTTCCCACGCACCATGTCGCCACGACTGTATCTGATTGACGGACACGCGCTGGCCTATCGCGCCTACTTCGCCCTGAGCGGCGGTGGCACGGCCCCCGCTCGCTGGATCACCTCAGCCGGCGAGCCCACGGCCGGCGTGTTCGGCTTTACCTCCATCCTGATTTCGCTGATCGAGAAAGAGCAGCCCGAGTATCTGGCGGTGGCCTTCGACACCGGCCGCACCTTCCGCGACGACCTGTACCCCGAGTACAAGGCCACCCGCGAGAAGATGCCGGAAGACCTCGGGCCGCAAATCGAGCGCATCCGTCAGGTGGTGCAGGCGTTCGGGTTACCGATCCTGGAGGCCGAGGGCTTCGAGGCCGACGACGTTTTGGGCACGATCGCCAAACGGGCCGCCGCCGAGGGCTGGGAGGTGGTGATCCTCACCGGCGACCGCGACTTGTTACAGTTGGTCGATGACCGAATCCGCATCCGCTTGGCCGGGCGCAGCCTGGCGGAGGCCGCGGACTACACACCGGAGATGGTGCGCGAGCAGTATGGCGTCAGCCCCGAACAGTTCGTCGACTACAAGGCGCTGGTCGGCGACAAATCCGACAACATCCCCGGCGTGAGCGGCATCGGCGAAAAGTCGGCCGTCGAACTGTTGCGCGCGCACCCGACTCTGGAGTCGATCTACGCCAACCTGAACGAGGTGCTGCCGCGCTACCGCACCAAGCTCGAAGCCGGGCGCGCCGACGCTGAGCTTTCGCGCACACTCTCGGCCATCCGCTGCGATGTGCCCCTGGCCCTCGACCTGGAGCGCTGCCGCGTGGGCCAATCGCGACGTGAGGAGGTGGTCGATCTTTTCGGCCAACTCGAATTCCGTTCGCTGCTGGCGCGCTTGCCGGGAACGGTGGCCGCCGCCGCGCCCGGGCGACAAATGGCGATGTTTGCCGAACCCGCGCGCAGCACTTCCCAACCTGCGACGCAGACTCGGCTGGTGACGAGCGAAGCGGAACTCGAAGTGCTGGCCGCGGACATGGCGCGCGCACCGCTCATTTCCTTCGATCTGGAGACGACCTCCACCGACCCGATGCGCGCCGAGGCGGTGGGCCTCTCCGTATCTATCTCGGAAGGCACGGGCTACTACATCCCCCTGCGCCATGCCGGTGGGCCTAACCTGCCCGAGGCGCTGGTCGCCGAGCGCCTGCGCGGCCCGCTCGGCCAGGCCGGCCCACCCAAGACCGGCCACAACGTGAAGTACGACTACACCATGTTGCAGCGAATGGGGGTGCAGGTCGCGCCGCTGTATTTCGACAGCATGTTGGCCGAATGGTTGTGCAACCCGGCCTCACGTAACTTGGGGCTTAAGGAGCTGGCCTTCGTCCGGCTGAGAGTGGAGATGACGCATATCGAGGCGCTCATCGGCAAAGGCGCCAAGCAAATCACTATGGACGGGGTGCCCGCCCAGACCGCGGCCGAGTACGCCGCCGCGGATGCCGACATGGCGCTGCGCCTGGTCGCGCCGCTGCGCGCCGAACTCGAGAGCAAGGGGCAGTTGGCCTTGCTGGAAGAGCTCGAGATGCCGCTGGTGCCGGTGCTGGCCGATATGGAAATGGCCGGAGTCAAGCTCGACCTGCCGTACCTCGACAACCTGCAGGGGCGCATGCAGGCCGACCTGCAGGCCATCGAGCAAGAGATTCACCAGACGGTAGGTTACACTTTCAATATCAACTCCACCCAGCAGTTGGCGGATGCGTTGTTCGGCAAACTCGGCTTGCGCCCGCCGGACCGCTCGCGCAAGACGGCGGCCGGCAAATTCTCCACCGCCGCGGACGTGCTGGAGTCCCTGCGCCACGAGCACGTGGTGGTCGAACAGGTGCTGCGCCACCGCGAACTCTCCAAGCTGCTCTCAACGTATGCCATGGCCCTGCCCGGTGCGGTCAATTCGTTGACTGGCCGGGTGCACACCTCCTACAACCAGTGCGGCACCGTCACCGGCCGCATCTCCTCCTCCGATCCGAATTTGCAGAACATTCCCACCCGCAGCGACGACGGGCGAAGCATCCGCCGCGCCTTCATCGCCGAGGCGGGCCGTGTGCTGGTGTCGATCGACTATTCGCAGATCGAGCTGCGCATCGCCGCGGCCATGGCGAAGGATGCGGCGATGACGGCGGCCTTCGAGCGGGGGGAGGATATTCACGCGGCGACGGCCGCTGCGGTGTACGGGGTGAAACTGACCGAGGTGACCTCGGCCATGCGCCGCCACGCCAAGGCGGTCAACTTCGGCCTCCTGTACGGACAGAGCTCATATGGCCTGACGCGCTCGACCGATCTGACGCTGGCCGAGGCGGAGGCCTTCATCAAGGCCTATTTCGAACGTTTCCCCGGCATTCGCGCCTATATTGAAGAGACCAAGCGCAGCGCGGCTGAACTCGGCTACGTGCAAACCTTGCTCGGTCGGCGGCGCTACTTCCCCGAACTGCAGCCCGGATCGCATCTGGATGTGGCCGCGCGCAACCGCGCCGAGCGCGAAGCGATCAACGCTCCCATTCAAGGCACCGCGGCCGACCTGATCAAGCGCGCGATGATCGCCCTGCCGCAGGCCATGACCCGGGCCGGGCTCGCGGCACGCATGACCCTGCAAGTGCACGACGAACTGGTCTTCGAGTGCGAGGCGCGAGAGGTGCGCGACCTGGCGCGCACCGCCGTGGCGGTGATGGAAGGTGCCTACCCCCTTAGCGTGCGCCCGCGAGCCGATGCGAAGTCCGGCCTCAACTGGGAAGAAATGGAGACGGTCGCGCTCTCATGAGGCCTTTCGCGACCTACCACCCGGCACGCCAGGCGCTGCAGTTGGCCCTGGCGTGTGCCATGCTCGGGGCCTGCGCGCCTCCGGATGCTCCGGCGGCCGCCACCCATGAGCCCACCCTAACCCCGGCCCCATCCGCATCGCCGACTCCCGCGCCCACCACGGTATGGATCGACCCGGCCGTTCCGCCCGAGGTGCGTCAGGCGATCATACTGCCGGCCGGGTACGTCGCGGCCGTTGATGGTGCCGCGGCCGCCCTGCGCATCCACCTGGGCGCGGGCGAGCCTCTCGCGCACTGGGTGTACGCCCTGGCGGCACGCTTCCCGACCGTGATCGACGGCCTCGCCCTCGACGAATTGCGCGCTGCGTGGCGCGGCCAGCCACCGGCGGCGATGAGCGGCCAGCCTTTGCTCCTAGACCAGCCGACCCTGGAGGCCTTCCGCGCCTTGTGGGAAGCGCCTGCCGCGGGTGCCGCGCTGGTGCTCCCCTCGCAGGAATTGCTCGACTACGCCTGGTCCCATCCCGGCACGCTCGCACTCATCCCATTCGAGGCGCTCGAACCGCGTTGGAAGGTCCTCACCGTGGAAGGACAGTCGCCGCTGTGGAAAGCGTTCGACCCGACAGCCTACGCGCTCGCGCTGCCCGTCGCGATAGACGGCGAGGGTGACCGCGCGCGAGTGCTGGCCGAGGCTGTGCGCGGCAACTTGCCTTCCACCAACCGCGATGCGGCCAAGCTCACCACGGTCGTGATGACCGGCGTTACGGCGTTGGTGCGCGCCACGGCCTGGACCATGGAGCAGAAGGGCCTCACCTACCCGGCGCGCGACATCGGTGCCTGGTTGTCGGAGGCCGACATCACTCATATCAGCAATGAGATCGCCTTCTCCCCGGATTGCCCGGCGCCGGATCCCAGCCAGGAGGCAATCCGCTTCTGCAGCGACCCGCGCTACATCGAACTGCTGGAGAGCGTGGGCACTGATGTGGTCGAGCTCACCGGCAACCACATGCAGGATTGGGGATCGGCGGCGATGCTCTTCACTCTGGATCTCTATCGCCAGAAGGGGTGGCCGGTGTTCGGCGGCGGCGCGACCCCTAGCCAGGCACGCCAGCCCGCGCTGTTCGAGCACAACGGCAACAAGCTGGCCTTCATCGGGTGCAACCCGGCCGGCCCGGAAAGGGATTACGTAAGCGACACGCAGCCGGGCTCGTTGCCGTGCGATTACGAGTGGATGCACGCCGAGGCGGCACGTCTGCGGGTAGATGGCTACCTGCCCATTGCCACCTTCCAGTACTTCGAGTACTACACCATGCCGCCGCGGCCGTGGCAGGAGCGGGATTTCAAGGGCATGATCGAGGCCGGTGCGATCATCGTCAGCGGCAGCCAGGCGCACCATCCGCAGGCGCTGGCTTTCGAACAGGGCGCCCTCATCCACTACGGCCTGGGAAATCTGTTCTTCGACCAGATGATGTACATCAACCCGTTCGATCAGGTGGTGCCCGGTACGCGCTGGGAGACGATCGACCGGCACGTCTT
>MGOA01000099.1:8140-9795 GCA_001796965.1 Chloroflexi bacterium RBG_16_64_43 | reverse complement strand
TCGTCTTTCCCGATTTGTACGACCTGGGCATGTCGAACCTGGGCCTGGCGGTGTTGTACGAAATCGTCAACCGCCGGCCGGAGGCGTTGGCCGAGCGCGCCTACAGCCCCTGGCCGGATATGGAACGCGAGATGCGCCAAGCTGGCGTGCCGCTCTACTCACTCGAGACGCATCACGCGCTCAGCGATTTCGACCTGATCGGCTTCTCCATCCCTTACGAGCAACTCTACACCAACCTATTGAATGTTCTCGACCTGGCCGGCCTGCCACTGCGTGCGGCGGAGCGCGACGAGCGCCACCCGCTGGTGATCGCCGGCGGGCACGCGGCGATGAACCCGGAACCGATGGCCGATTTCGTCGACGCCTTCGTCATCGGTGAGGGGGAAGAGGTCATTGAAGAGATCGTCGAGGCGGTGGGCGCGGCCAAGCGCGGGGAACTCTCGCGTCTGGCGCTCTTGGAGCGCCTGGTGCGACTGCCCGGTGTGTACGTGCCGCGCTTCTATATCCCTCGCTACAACGAAGACGGCACGGTGCGCGAGGTGGAGCGCCTGCACGAAGCGGCCCCGGCCCACATCCTCAAACGAATCGTGGGCGCGCTGCCGCCGGCACCCACCCGGCTGATCGTGCCCTACATCGACACTGTGCACAACCGCTTCCCGGTGGAGATCATGCGCGGTTGCACGCGCGGCTGCCGCTTCTGCCAGGCGGGCATGATCACCCGCCCGGTCCGCGAGCGCAGCGTGGCGGAGATTCTTGCGGCGATCGACGAAGGCCTGCGCCACACCGGCTACGAAGAAGTGGCGCTGCTCTCGCTTTCTTCGTCCGACTACCGCAACATCCGCGAACTGGTGACGGCCGTGGCCGAGCGCTACGCCGGGCGCCACCTGCGCATCTCGCTGCCCTCGCTGCGCATCGAGAGCGTGTCGGTGGACCTGATGGAAGCACTGCGCGGCAACCGCTCCTCCGGCTTCACCTTGGCGCCGGAGGCGGCCACCGCGCGCATGTGTACGATCATCAACAAAGCCATCTCGGATGAGCAGCTCCTGGCGGTGACCCGCGAGATCTTCCGCCGCGGCTGGCCGACGGTGAAGCTGTACTTCATGATCGGCCATCCGCAGGAAGGCTTGGAGGACGTGCGCGCGATCGCCGAACTATGCAAGCGCGTGCTGCGTGACGGGCGCCAAGTGCTGGGCGGGCGAGCGGAGGTGCACGCCGGCGTGAGCACATTCGTGCCCAAGCCGCACACGCCATTCCAATGGGTGCCGCTGGATTCGCTGGAGAGCATCCGCGCCAAGCAGCGCCTGCTGATGAACGAGTTGCGCGGCCGCGGGCTGAAGCTCAACTGGAACCCGCCCGAGGCGACCCAGATGGAAGCCTGGCTCTCGCGCGGCGACCGGCGCTTGGGGGCGGTGATCGAGGCCGCCTGGCGGCGCGGGGCGCTCTTCGACGCCTGGCAGGACCAGTTCAAGTTCGAGGCCTGGCTGGAGGCCTTCCGCGACTGCGGTCTCGACCCGGAGTTCTATCTCCACCGCGAGCGGCCGATTGATGAACGGCTGCCATGGGAGCATATCGACAGCGGACTGCGCAAGCGCTTCCTGACCGAGGACTACCTGTGGAGCCTGGAGGGCCGTCCGCGCATCGACTGCCGCACGCGT
>MGOA01000099.1:0-8106 GCA_001796965.1 Chloroflexi bacterium RBG_16_64_43 | reverse complement strand
GTTGCTACGCCTGCGGCATCATGCCGGCCTATTCGAAGCTGCGCGGGGAGCAGCCGCGCGAGGCGTGGTTCTGCCCGGTAGCCAAGAGGCATGTGCCGCAAGAGCATCTCACCACAGAGACCACAGAGATCACGGAGAAATCGTACTGAAGACCCGATCTTGCGCCCTCCCGGGTTCGATGGATTGCTGCTTTGGTGTTCCCAGGCGATCTCCGCCTCCAACGACCATCAGACTCAATTCACCTCCCTCTTGTCAGGTCGTTGGTCTGCGCTCTTTCTGCCCTCGAAGGTCGATGTCTCTGTGCTCTCTGTGTGCTCTGTGGTGAAAAGAACTCCATGACCAATGTTGAAGCAGCACGCTACCGGATCACCTTCGCCATCACCCACGCCATGCGCTACGTTGGGCACCTGGACCTTTTGCGCGCGTGGGAACGGACACTGCGGCGGGCCGAGCTGCCGCTCGCATATACCCAGGGCTTCCACCCTCACCCGCGCATTCAAATCGCCGCCGCGCTGCCGCTGGGCTGCACGGCCGCGGCGGAGATGATGGAACTGTGGCTTGAGGATGATCTGCCGGCGGAGGCGCTTGAGCAGCGGCTGGAAGTGGCCCTCCCGCCGGGCCTGCGGCTGCGGGGCATCGAGCGCATGCCGGCGGGCAAACCGCACTTCGTGCAATGGCTTGTGGCGGGCGAATACCGCGGCGTGGCCGTGGCGGGCGGGATGCCAGCCGATATCGACGAGCGTGTGAGCCGGGTGCTCGCCTCCGGAAGCCTGCCTCGTGAGCGGCGCGAGAAGCGCTACGACTTGCGTCCGCTCATCCTTCATCTTGAGGTGGGTGAGGAGGCCGTGCCCAGCCTGGGCATGCGCCTCAAGCTGCAGGCGGCCGCCACCGGCCGCCCGGATGAGGTGGCCGAGGCGCTCGGGCTGGAAGCGACCGCGCTGCTTTTTTCCCGCGAGCGCTTGCTGCTCAGGGATGAGGCGGGCGTGCTTCACGGCTCCGACGAGGGGGTGTGGGAAGAACCGCTCCGCCGGCCCGATGCTGGGCCCGCCCTTGGTTTTCCCCCCGTTGCGCCCAATCCTTGACCCGATGCAGCGCGGCAGGTATAATTCGCAGGCTTAGCTCCGGGCACATCCCGTGCGGCCAGAAGGCTCGAGCCGGGGCAGGCGCACCACATCCACAGGAGTTGGGCAATGCCGCCTCATCCAAAGCGCAAGCATTCTTCGGGTCGCCGTGACCGTCGCCGCGCGCACGACGCGCTCGTGCTGACCGAGCTGATCAACTGCAGCAATTGTGGCGTGGCGGTGACGCCGCACACCGTGTGCCCCAATTGCGGTTACTACGACGGGCGCCAGGTGTTCGAGCCGAAGAAGAAAAAGAAGAAGTCGACCTAGGGCACCGTGTAAAGGCCGTGGCCGCACGGCCTTTTACGTTCATATAGGGCGATGACCACGGCACTTCTCCCCGCGCAGACCGCCTTTCTCTTCCCTGGTCAAGGATCACAACAACTGGGCATGGGGCGCAGCTTGGCGCAGGCCTATCCATCGGCGGCCACGACATTTGCCGCCGCCGACCGGGTGCTGGGCTATTCGCTCTCGCGGCTGTGCTGGGAGGGGCCGGAAGCCGAGCTCAACCAGACGCTGCATACCCAGCCGGCGCTGCTGACCCATTCGGTGGCGGTTTGGCGCGCCTTCCTCGAAGGGCACCCGGGTTTCGAGCCGCGCTGCGTTGCCGGGCACTCGCTGGGGGAATTCTCGGCGCTGGTGGCGGCAGGCGCGCTGGAATACGAGGCCGCGCTCGCACTGGTGCGCGAACGCGCGCGGCTGATGACGCGTGCCGGAGACACCGCGCCCGGCGGCATGGCCGCGATACTCAACCTGGAACCCGCCGTGATGGCCGAGGTATGCCGTGAGGCCGCGCAGGCCACGGGCGAGGTGGTGGTGGTGGCTAACGACAATTGCCCGGGGCAAATCGTGATTTCGGGCGGCGCCGCCGGGCTCGAGCGGGCGATGGCCCTGGCCCGCGAGCGCGGCGCGCGGCGCGCGGTGCGATTGGCGGTGAGCATCGCCGCACACTCGCCGCTGATGAAGAGCGTTGCCGAAGAATTCGCCCAGGCTGTGCGCCGGGCGCCGATCACGGTGGCGCGTGTGCCGCTGGTGGGCAACACCAGCGCGGAGCCCATCTCCGCGGTCGCCGACCTCCAGGCCGAGCTCTCCGCGCAGCTCACCTCGCCAGTGCGCTGGACCGAGTCGGTGCAGCGCGTGCAGTCCCTGGGGGTTGTCTCCTTCATTGAATTGGGATCCAAGGACGTCCTGGCCGGCCTCGTCCGGCGCATTCTGCCGGAGGTCTCGGCCACGAGCCTGGGCACGCCCGAAGACTGACGGCATTCGGCGCCGCCGCCTAGCATGCTCGCCGCGGCGCCCGGCCGCCGGCGTCATCCCGCTCCCACATCCACCTCATGCCAACCTCCGCACTCCTGCCGCTGCCTTCGGAATCGCTCGACCTGGTCGTACCGGATCGCGCGCTGCCATTCGTCATTCTGCAACGGACCCGGCTGCAGCGTCTTTCCGGAATCACCGATCTCTTCCGTCAGCCGTACTACGCCTGGCTGGCGCGGCTCGAGGCACACCTCTGGGCGGCAGACATCCGGGAGAACTTCATCACGCTAATGCGCCGCGAGTACGCTCTCCTCGCCCCGTTCCTGCCGCCTCAGGTCGATCACATTCTCGATATCGGCTGCGGCGTGGCGGGCATCGATGCGCTGCTCTTCCAGCACTACCGCCGTCATGCGGCGCTTGGCTTCTCGCTGCTCGATCGAACGCAGACCGACGCGCGCCCGCGCTACGGATTCGCCGGCCGCGGCCACTTCTACAACAGCCAGGAGGTGGCACGCGAGCTCCTGCTCGCCAATGGTGTAGCAGCGAATCGCATCCGCCTGATACCGGCCGAAGAGGGATTTACAGTCGCAACGCAGGATGTGGATCTGGCGATTTCGCTGCGGGCATGGGGGTTCCACTTCCCAGTGGAGACCTATCTCCCGGAAGTGATGCGCGCGCTGCGGCCGGGGGGGTGGCTGATGATCGACGTGCGGCCGGGGACCGGTGGCGAGGCGGCGCTGCGCCGCGCGGGGCTTGAAGTCCAGGAGATCAAGAGCAAACCCAAGTACCTGCGCCTGGTGTGCCGCAAGCCGGAATTGCCGGGCGCGCCAAGTTTGCAGCCCGGGTCGCCTGTGGTTTAGAATGAAGCTCGCGCCTGCGTCTGAGGCAGTCGCCCAAGGTGCGGAGGACGGAGTGCAGCGGACGCTGGAGGGCAGAGTGGCACTGGTGACGGGCGCCTCGCGCGGGATTGGCCGTGCGATCGCGCTCGAGCTTGCTCGATCCGGCGCGCTGGTCACGGTGAACTACAACTCGCGCGCCGATGCGGCGGCCGAAGTGGTGAGCGCGATCCAGGCGCTGGGCGGGACTGCCGCCGCGGTGCAGGCCGACGTGGCGGACTTTGCCCAGGCCGAGGCTCTGGTGCAGGGGGTGGTACAGGCTCACGGTCAGATCGACATTCTGGTCAACAACGCGGGCATCACCCGCGACATGCTGTTGCTGCAGATGGGCGAGGCCGATTGGGATGAGGTGCTGCGCACCAATCTCAAGAGCACCTTCAACTGCTCGCGTGCGGCCATCAAGAGTATGATCCGCCGCCGATCAGGGCGCATCATCAACATCACCTCGGTCTCCGGTCAGTTGGGCAATGCCGGCCAGGCCAATTACGCCGCCTCCAAGGCGGGGCAGATCGGCTTCACCAAATCGTTAGCCCGCGAGGTGGCGTCACGCCACATTACGGTGAATGCGGTGGCGGCCGGATACATCGAGACCGATATCTGGGCCAAGGTGCCGCAGGACATCCGCGCAGGAATGATCAAGCTCACCCCGCTGGGGCGTACGGGCACACCCGACGAAGTAGCTTACGCGGTTGCCTTTTTGGCATCCGACCGGGCGTCCTTCATCACCGGGCAAGTGCTGGGCGTCGACGGCGGCATGGCGATGATGTGAGAGGGACCATGGACAATTCAACCGCTGCGGGCAAGACGTTCATTTCGCCGGGGGTGCTGATCACCGTGGCCAAGCTGGCAGCCCTCGGCGTGCCGGGCGTGGCGCGCATGAGCCCGGTGCCGGGCGGGGTCAATCAGTTGTTCCGGCGTGGAACGGCCGACGGGGTGCGCCTGGAAACGAACGACGAAACGGTCTCAGCCGATTTGTATCTCGTGGTGGAGCAGGACTACAACGTGCGCGAGGTCGCGCGCCAGGTTCAGCACGAGGTGGCACGGGCCATTCGCGATCTCATCGGGCTGGAAGTGGGCCGGCTCGACATCCATCTGGAAGACATCGACCTGGCGCCGGCCGGACCGCCGGTGGCCGAGGGATGATCCAGACCCAATGAAAGGGCCCGCCGCGCGGCGGGCCGCATAGTGTATGAAGGGTCGCCGCAAAGCACGCGCGCTTGCGCTGCAGGTTCTTTTCGAAGTGGATAGCTCCAATCATCCTCCAGGGACGGTGCTCGAGCAACGGCTCGAGGCCTCGCCGCTCACGGAGGATCTGGGTGGTTTTGCCCAGCGCCTGATCTTCGGTGTACTCGAGCATCGCGCTGATCTCGATCGAATGATTGCGCGGTTTGCGCCGGAATGGCCGGTGGCGCAAATGGCGCTGGTGGACCGCAACGTGCTGCGCCTGGCGCTGTGGGAATTCGCCATCGGGCGCGAAACCCCGGTGAGGGTGGCGATCAACGAGGCAGTGGAAGTGGCCAAGGTCTTCGGGTCGGAGAGTTCGCCGCGCTTTGTCAACGGCGTGTTGGGCAGCCTGGCCGATCACGTGGACGAGGCCGCGCGCTCCGTCCGAGGCAGGGAGTAAGCCGATGGATTTCCTGGGCATCGGGCCGCTCGAACTCTTGCTAGTGCTGGTGATTGCGCTTCTCGTCATCCCGCCCAACCAGTTGGGCAAAGTGGGCCGCTCGATCGGCCGCTTCCTCAACCGCACGTTCCGTTCCGACTCATGGCGTATCTTCCGTAGGGCCTCCAGTGAATTGCAGAATCTGCCGAGCCGCTTGGCGCGCGAGGCACAACTGGAGGAACTGCACTCAATTGAAAAGGAGATGGCCCTGCCGGACCTGAAGACGACGGCCTATGCGCCGTGGGCCGCGCGCGCCGATCAGGGCGCGGCGCCGCTGAGCTACCCCATCCCACCACCCTCCCCAGCCTCGGCCCCCGACACGGGCGAAAGCGGAGCGGCCTCGCCCTCCCCAGCGGCTTCCACGACCGCAACGGACGACGCGCCTTCGAGCCCGCCGGCCGAGGAAGCGCCTTAGGCGGCCGCATGCGTAAAGCCATGCGGGCCATCGGGCGAGTGCTCTCGGCACCCTTCCGCGCGCTGGGGGCGCTGGCCCACGCCATCCGCGCCTTCTTCACCTACGAGCCGGAGGATACACCGCTGGCCGACACGTTTGCCGGCGCGGTACAGAGCCCAAGCCTGATTCTGGAACACCTTGATGCTCTGCGCCGCCACCTCTTGCGTGCGGTGCTCTTTCTGGCCATCACCACCGCCTTCTCCTTTGCATTCGCCCGACCCTTGCTCGAATTCCTCACCCGCCCGTTGGGCGGGTTGAGCAACCTGCAGTCAATCGAAGTGACGGAGAACCTCGGCGTCTTCATGCGCGTCTCGCTCCTGGCGGGGTTCGTGCTGGCCTTCCCCTACATCGCTTTTGAATTGTTCGCCTTCGTCCAATCCGGTTTGCACCGGCGCAGCCGGCTGATGGTGGCGCTGGCCATCCCCTCGGCCACGGTGCTCTTCCTGGCCGGGATGGCCTTCGCGTTCTTCGTCATGATGCCGACCGCCATTCCGTTTCTGGTCAGTTTCCTCGACATCCCGGTCAAGGTGCGGCCCTCCTCGTACATCAACTTTGTCACCGGACTGTTGTTCTGGATCGGTGTGGCCTTTCAGATGCCGCTGGTGATGTACTTTTTGGCTCGCCTGGGAGTGGTGCGGGCGCGCCAACTCGGGCAGCAGTGGCGCATTGCCATGGTCGGCATCGCCGTGCTCTCGGCGGCGGTAACGCCCACGGTGGACCCGGTCAACATGGCTCTGGTGATGGCACCCATGATCGTGCTCTACTTCCTCAGCATCGGCCTCGCCGCCGTAGCCGAACGACAGCGGAAACGGTGAGGAACTCGGCGGGGTCCTAGCGCACGCGTTTGTCGTCCTCACCGTTTCGAGAATCGAAAGGAGGGCGGATGAAGCGCACGGTGGAGATTGTCGGCGTTGGATGGAGCGGCTTTCGCTCGATCACGCCGGACCTCTCCTATAAGGAGTTGGTCTACGAGGCTGCGACGCGGGCCTATGCCGATGCCGGCATTGACCCGCGTCGTGATGTTAACGGGTTCGTCACCGCAGCCGAAGACTACCACGAGGGCACGAGCATCTTCGACGAGTACACGCCCGACCAATTGGGCGGGGCGTTGCGCCCGATGCACACCATCGGCGGCGACGGGCTGCACGCCCTGGCGGCGGCTTACATGCAGATCGCCTCGGAGCTGATGGAGGTGGTGGTGGTCGAGGCCCATTCAAAAGCCTCGAACGTCCTGACCCTGCCCGAGATCACCGCCTTTGCTGAAGACCCGACGTACGAGCGGCCGCTTGGCTTGCACCCGGTGGCCCTGGCCGGGCTGGAGATGCAGTGGCTGGTCGGACATGAGGCGCTGAGCGCCGAACAATGCGCCGCGGTGGCGGTCAAGAACAAGCGCCACGCCCTGGCCAACCCGGCTGCCGCGCACGGGGTGACCCTTGGCGTGGAGGACGTCTTGAGGGCGGAGATGCTGGCCTCGCCGCTGACACGCCTGATGGCCGCGCCGCACGCGGACGGGGCAATTGTGTTCGTGCTGGCCTCGGGCGAGGCGGCGCGCGGCCTGCGCGGCAAGGCGGTGCGCGTGCGCGGGGTGGGCTGGGCCAACGATACGCCAGCGCTGGATTCGCGCGCCTGGGGCGAGGCGCGTTATGCGCGACTGGCAGGGGAGATGGCCTACCGCACCGCCGGCATCCGTGCGCCGCAGCAGGAGATCGACTTCGCCGAGGTGGACGACACGTTCGCTCACAAGGAACTGTTGCACCTGGAAGCGCTCGGCCTCTTGGCCGCGGGCAGCGCCGGGCGCGAGACGCTGCGCGGGGCCACAACCTTGGGTGGCTCGCTGCCGGTGAACATCTCGGGCGGGAGCCTGGGTGAGGGCGGGCTCTTGGATGCCACCGGTCTGGCGCGCGCGCTCGAGGTGGTCCTGCAATTACGAGGGGAGGCCGGCGCGCGGCAGCTCACGGGCGTACACACCGGTTTAGCCTTTGCCTGGCGCGGCCTGCCCACCACCAGCGGCGCGGCAGTGATCCTTGAAGCATGAAAAGCCTCACCACTGAGAGCACGGAGCACACAGAGTTCGGGAGGGCAGAGCAAGCCAGGTCGGCTTTGCGCACAACGCTGGGAGCCTTCGAGGGGGGAGCCGCAAGCCTCTTGGGCGGGCGGCGTGCGGCCTGGGCAGCGGAGGGCAGCGATGACCGAGAGAGAGGAACTGGACTCGATCACGCGGGAGGTTATCGGAGGGGCGATCGAAGTGCACCGTACGATTGGCCCAGGCTTGCTCGAATCGACCTACCAGGTCTGTCTGGTTCATGAACTGAGGGAGCGGGGGATGGTGGTGGCCGAACAAGTGCCGCTGCCCGTCCGGTACAAAGGAGTTCGACTGGAATGCGGCTATCGGCTGGATCTGCTTGTGAACGATCGAGTGGTGATCGAGGTCAAATCGGTCGAAGCCGTCATGCCTATTCACCGTGCACAACTGCTCTCCTATCTCAAGCTCTCAGGCTACAAGATGGGTTTGCTGATCAACTTCAACGTGAGCCTGCTTAGAGATGGAGTCGTCCGCTTGGTGAATGGAACCATAAGCACTCTGTGATCTCTGTGGTCTCCGTGGTGGGAAGCTCCTGAGCGAGATCCTGGAGGGATGCATGGGAATGCGACGAGTGGCAGTCGTGGGCGCGGGGATGACCAAATTCGTCCGCCGCGCGCTCGAAACGGGACGCGAAC
>MGOA01000098.1:6036-6949 GCA_001796965.1 Chloroflexi bacterium RBG_16_64_43 | reverse complement strand
GCTGTGGCATGGTTCGACGTCCTGGCCAAGGCCATCCCCGGCAAGTTGCGCGGGCGGGTTGTCGGCATCGGGCAGCTGCTTTCGGGGTTGCTCTCGCTGGGCGCAGGAGCAGCCGTCCGTGCGCTGCTCGCGGAAGGCGGACCGCCCTTCCCAGTCAACTACGCCTACATCCTCATCCTGGCGACGGCCGCTTTCTTCATCTCCACCGCAACTTACTACTTCATTCACGAACCTATCGAAGTGGTGCCAGCGAAGCGCCCGCAGCTTGGGCACGTCATGCCGCGCCTGGTTCGCCACTTGCGCGAGGACTCCCGCTTCCGCCGGTTGACGGTAGTGCGACTGCTCATCGGCCTCTCGGCGATGCCTATGCCTTTCTACGCGGTGTATGCAACTCTCGAACGCGGCCTGCCGGAAGCTTCCATTGGATTGTTCCTCGTCGCACTAACGGTCGGCGGCCTGGTGGCCGGACTGGTCCTTGGGCCTGTGGCCGATCGCAAAGGCGCCCACCGCGTTGTCCAATTGATGGGATTGTTCCATTTCCTGGCGCCGATATTGGCGTTGCTCGCCAGCCGGGTGGCCAACTCTAGCCCGCAAACGCTTACCGCACTGTTCGCGGTGGTCTTCCTCTTCCTCGGCATCGGCGATGGCTCGACGATGCTCGGTGTTCTCAACTATGTGCTCGAGATTGCGCCGCCAGCCGACCGCACGAGCTACGTTGGGCTGACCAACACTCTGGCTGGAATGATCGTCCTTTATCCGATCATTGGTGGATGGATTGCGACCCGCTGGGGTTACGAGACCGTCTTCGTGCTCGCGGCAGTTGCCATCCTGACTGGCGGACTATTGGCGCTTCGGTTGCCTAGCCCGAGCCTAAACCGTCCTGCGACGAGTGACAGCGCAAGGCCTGCATCTT
>MGOA01000098.1:5654-5959 GCA_001796965.1 Chloroflexi bacterium RBG_16_64_43 | reverse complement strand
GCGGGGGAGTTGATGGGCAAGCGGCCATGCGTCTACATCTTGGCGAGTAAGTGCAAAGGGACGCTGTATGTGGGTGTCACGTCTGACCTGAGAAAGCGAGTCTGGACACACCAGACCGGCGCGGTCGATGGGTTCACAAAGCCGCATTCCGTGCACATGGTGGTCTACTTCGAACTCCATGCCACCATGGCGACGGCGATTGAGCGCGAGAGGCAGTTGAAGAAGTGGTACCGGCGCTGGAAACTGGAAGTGGTCGAGGAGGCCAATCCGGAGTGGGAAGACCTTGCGTCCCACGTCGCTTGAGA
>MGOA01000098.1:5429-5570 GCA_001796965.1 Chloroflexi bacterium RBG_16_64_43 | reverse complement strand
GCCTTTTGGCTAGGCTGAAACCCTGGATTCCCGCCAGGACCACGCGGGAATGACGGTCAAGAGCACGTAGCAATTGATCCGCGCGTGTCGCATGGCCTTTTGGCTAGGCTGAAACCCTGGATTCCCGCCAGGAGAACGCGG
>MGOA01000098.1:3733-5259 GCA_001796965.1 Chloroflexi bacterium RBG_16_64_43 | reverse complement strand
CTTTGTGAATCACAAGATTCGGACTATGATTGCCTGGCATGGCACGCGGCATGCGAGGCGCGCCACGCGGCGATGAACACCCAGCCCGGATGTGAATCCCTGGTGCCCGCGCACAGCCTCGCGCTGTAGGACTCATGTAAGGAGGATCCCTTGCCCTTCGGTCTAGGCCTACCCGAACTTCTTATCATCCTGGTAGTGGTCATCCTGCTCTTCGGCGCCGGCCGCATCAGCAAAATCGCGGGCGAAGTAGGGCGTGGGTTCCGCGAATTCCGCAAGGGACTCAAGGACGAGGAGTCCACCCCGCCGCCCGACACCACCGAGCCGAAGAAGCAGTGATCCTCATCCGCGCGAACTGAGTCAAGGTTCGACACACCGCCGCTGGGCCCGTTGCCCACGTGCAGAGTCGGCTGGACCCTAGCCAGCCGCTTCGCAGTGCACGAAATCACCCCGCCCCGCGAAAGACCGCTTCAGCGAACGCTCGCACCGGTCGCGGGGCCGCACCCCACTGTGGCGAAGATGCGAGGCGGGATGAGTGCAGTGGATCTCACACTGAGGTTTGTTCGCGCTCCTCTGGCAGCACGAGCCAAGATCACTTCGGTGCGCGGCGCGAGGCGTTAGCGGTGCAAACCAAGGCAAGGGTTCCGACATTCGAACGGGCAAGCAGCTTGCCACGTCCACGCTTCACGCTCGCCGAACTCTCGGGCGCGATTGCGGACCTGGGCGTCCTTCTACCCATAACCCTCGCGCTCGTGACGCTCAACGGCCTCAATGCCACCTCCGCCTTGGTCGGGGTTGGCCTGGTCTACTTTCTCACCGCGTTCGTCTATCGCTTGCCGGTCCCGGTCCAGCCTCTCAAATCCCTCGCGAGCACCGCACTGGCCCTAGGGCTGTCGGTGCAGGTCATTGCCGCAGGCGCGTGGTGGATGGCGGCCGTGCTGGGCCTCATCGCCCTCACCAATCTGGCGCGGCCGCTGGCCGGGCTCTTCCCACGCGCGGTCGTGCGTGGAATCCAACTCGGGTTGGGTGCCCTGCTTGTCGTGTCGGCTTGGAAGATGGTATTCGGGCAGGATGCATCCCTCACCGAGAGTGTGACCCTGCCTGGCTTCTCGCTCCCATGGACGATCGTGGTGGCCGTAGGCGCGTTGCTCCTATTGCTGCTGACGCTTTGGCGATGGCCGAGCGTTTCGGGGTTAGTGGTGGTGTTGTTCGGGGTGGGGGTCGCGGTCTACGTGCACGGCGTGCCTCACCTCGAGCTTTCGCCGGCGTGGCCTGTGCTGCTTGCGCCGTTTCCGCGCGCGGCCGATTTCTGGGCGGCGCTTACGTTGCTGGCGCTGCCCCAGGTGCCTCTGACGCTGGCCAATGCGGTGTATGCAACGAGTGATGCTGCGCAGCAGTACTTCAAGGAGCAGGCGGTGCGGGTCACCCCGCGCCGGTTGACCGCGACGATGGCCGTCGGCAATATCCTCGCGGCAGCGACCGGCGGGGTGCCGGTGTGTCACGGCAGCGGCGGGCTCACGGCGCACTAC
>MGOA01000098.1:0-3610 GCA_001796965.1 Chloroflexi bacterium RBG_16_64_43 | reverse complement strand
GCTCGCTTACATCGGCGCGCAGCACATGCTGCTCGCGCGGGACCTGCGCGGCTGGCGCGAATGGACTCCGGCGCTGGTTGTGGCCGCGGTGGCGCTGCTCACCCGCAACCTGGGGTACGGATTCGTGGCTGGCGCCGTGGTGTACCTGCTCATCGCCCTCGTGGCACGCGCCGCGCTGCGCGCGAGGGCCGACCCACCTGCGGGCGGCACCTTATGACGCTGCTGGTTGACCCCTTCGGGCGTGCGATCACCTACCTGCGCATCAGCGTGACCGACCGCTGCAACTTGCGCTGCGTGTACTGCCTGCCCGCCGAGGGCATCCCTCTGAAATCGCACGACGACATGCTCACCTATGAGGAGATGGCAACCGTGGCAGGTGCGGCCGCGCGCATGGGTGTGCGTCGAATCCGTCTCACCGGCGGCGAACCGCTCCTGCGGCGGGGAGTAGCCGAACTGGTTCGCATGCTGAAAGCTTTGCCCGGAATCGAGGAAGTGAGCCTGACGACGAACGGCGTGCTACTCGAGGACATGGCCCCTCAACTTGCACGGGCCGGGCTCGACCGGGTGAATGTCAGCCTCGACACGCTCGACCCGGCGCGTTACACGCGGCTCACTCGCGGGGGTCAAGTGGAGCGCGTCTGGCGGGGAATCGCCGCGGCCGAGGCCGCGGGCCTCACGCCGATCAAGATCAACGTGGTGGCGGTGCGCGGGTTGAACGATGAAGAACTGCCGGCGCTGGCAAAGCTGACGCTCGATCATCCCTGGCACGTGCGCATCATCGAACTGATGCCGGTGGGCGACCTGGCGGCCTGGGGGAACGACCTGCCTGATCCAAAGCGCGCTTACCTGCCGCTCAATGAGATCCTGGGGATCCTGGGGCCACTTGGCCTTGTGGAGGAGCCCGCACGAGGCGGAGGCGGGCCGGCGCGATCCTATCGCATCCCCGGCGCAGTGGGGACGGTGGGCATGATCTCGCCGCGCGGCGAGCATTTCTGCGAGCGCTGCAACCGACTGCGCCTGACGGCCGATGGATTCCTGCGCCCCTGTCTCCTGGGTGAACACGAGGTTGAGGTGAGGGGCGCGCTTCGCCGGGGAGATCCAATCGACCCGCTGCTGCGTCAGGCGGCCGCGCTGAAGCCGGAGAAGAACGAGCTGTGCACGAATCGCACGGCCTCGAATCGATGGATGGCCGAAATCGGCGGCTGACCGCCGCCTCGGCGATTGCCAGCGCTCATCCCACGACAAGGACAGCCCCTCGCCACGATCGTGCGGTACGTTCAACATTGGCCCATCGCGGGGCGGAAGGTAATCGGATTCCCCGATCGAACGTCAAGCACGCATGCCGGCCGTGACGAGCGCGGGGTGGCACGGGTGTCCGCCTACGCTTCTGTCCGAGCCCCACGGTGGATGCGCGGATCCTCAGGAGCGCTCACACGTGATGATGCAGGATGCGAAGCGCCGCGCGCCCACGGCAACGTCTTAACGAGTTGCCCTCCTCCAGATGGATCTGCGATCGGAGCGCGGCGCTATAATCGATCGCATGCCGCTCATCGACCTGCCCACCGGTGTGCAGTTCCACTATCTCGATCCGAATCCGAGTGGAAGCAAACCCGTGCTGCTGCTGCACGGGCTGGGCGTGAATGGCGCCTCGTGGTCGCTGCAGTTTGACGCGCTGGCGGAGGCGGGCTACCGGCCGATTGCGCCGGACGCGCGCGGGTTCGGGCAATCGCGCTACCCGGGCGGGCCGATGACGGTGGCGCGCATGGCGGAGGACATGAGGGCGCTGCTCGAGGCGTTGGGGATTGTGCCGGCTCATGTTGTTGGAATATCGATGGGGGGTGTTCTCGCGCTGCAACTGGCCCTGACACGCGCACACATGATTGAGAAGCTCGTTCTGGTGAGTACGTTCGCGCGGCTGCGTCCGGAGCGGCCGAGCGTGTGGGCCTACTTCGCGCTGCGCATGATCCTGGTGCACACGATGGGGCTCGAGGCGCAGGCGCGAACGGTGGCGCGGCGAATCTTCCCACGCGAGGACCAGGCCCCGATGCGCGAGATCATGATCCAGACGATCCGCCAGGCGAACCCGCGCGCCTATCGCGGCGCGATGCGCGCGCTGGCATTGTTTGATGTGCAGGACCGTCTGCGTGAGATCCGGCTGCCAACCATGTTGGTGACGGGCGCGGACGACAACACCGTGCCACCGCCGTTGCAGCGGCGGCTGCTGCTGGGGATCCTCGGCGCGCAGCAGGTGATCATCCCCAACGCCGGGCACGCGGTGACGGCGGAGCAACCGGAGGCCTTCAACAACTGCTTGGTGGAATTCCTCGAGAGTTAGCCCCCTGCCCCAACCTGGACCTCACGCGCCGTCGAGCGGACTGCGCACTGCCAGCCCGCCTCGATTGAGTACGTGAGTGTAGATCATGGTCGTCTTCACATCCTTGTGCCCAAGCAACTCTTGTACGGTGCGAATATCGTAGCCGCCCTCGAGCAGGTGTGTGGCAAAGCTATGGCGGAAAGTGTGCGGGGTGACATGCTTTGCGACTCCAGAGCGCAGGGCTGCCTGGCGGACTGCCTTCTGGATGACGCTCGGATCGAGGTGAAATCGCTTGGCAGAGCCATCGCGCGGATCGATAGAGCGATCCGGCGAAGGAAAGATGTACTGCCATATCCACTCGCGATCAGCGTTGGGATACTTGGAGGCCAAAGCATAGGGCAAGGGTACCCGTCCATATCCAAGGGTGAGATCGCGTTCGTGTATGGCGCGGACGATAGCCAGGTGAGCCTTGAGATTCGGGACAAGCGACAGAGGCAGGACGGTGACTCGGTCCTTCTCGCCCTTTCCATCGCGCACGACGATTTCGGTCTGTGCGAAGTCGAGGTCCTGAACGCGAAGCCGCAGGCACTCTAGCAGTCGAAGTCCGCTGCCATACAAGAGTTGGGCTGCAAGCTCAGATGTACCTTTCATGGCGTGTAGGACGCTGCGGACTTCATCGCGGGCCAGGACTATCGGGATTCGCTTGGGCTTGCGGGCACGCAAGTCTTCGAGCGAGGGATTGAGTGCGCGGTGCAGCACGTTTCGGTAAAGGAAGAGGATCGCGCTCATCGCCTGATCCTGGGTGGAGGCGGCGACGTTTTCGTGGACGGCCAGATAGGCCAGAAAAGCCTCGATATCGGGCTCGGCCATCTGGTTGGGGTGGCGCTTGTCGTGGAAGAGGATGAAGCGGCGAATCCAGGAAAGGTAGGCCTGTTCGGTGCGGGGAGAGTAGTGCTTGGTGCGGAGGCAATCGCGCACCTGTTCGAGGAGCTTCCTGGGCCGGGCATTCATGGCAGTCCCCCTTTCGTGCCCATGATCGCCGCTATGCTATAGTAGTTTAGCACCGGGCGCCAGCGAGGCGAGGGTGAAAGAGGGTCATGAAGTCGCCGATCATGCCGCCTAACGCCCCAAGTAGTTTAGGGTCTTATGCGGCGCGTTTTCGAAAGGTTCTTACGGGGCATTTGGCGGGTTAGGACGTAGTTAGCCCGCGCTCTCCCGCCCCTAACAACCACCCCTTAGGGGCAGGTCTATTCCATCCTTGCCCGCCAAGTCCTTCTCCAGTGTCTCCACTTGCTG
>MGOA01000097.1:8134-8304 GCA_001796965.1 Chloroflexi bacterium RBG_16_64_43 | reverse complement strand
CTTCATCGGAATAGAAATGGAAGATGAGCGTGCCGCCGCGCTTGGCCCGGCGCAGGTCAATGCGCGTGCCGAAGGCTTCCTGCAGCTTGCGCTGCAACGCGCGCAAGTCGGGCGGCAGTTTGAGCGGGGCGGGTTTGGTCGTGCGTTTGCCGAGCAGCCGCCGCACCAAG
>MGOA01000097.1:8022-8119 GCA_001796965.1 Chloroflexi bacterium RBG_16_64_43 | reverse complement strand
ACGTTGAGCGCTTTGCGGATGACCGTATCGGCGGCGGCCGACTGGGCGTGGTAGGTGGGCAACGCGAGCAGCGCCCGGGCATGCCCCTCGGAAAGCT
>MGOA01000097.1:0-7945 GCA_001796965.1 Chloroflexi bacterium RBG_16_64_43 | reverse complement strand
TCACACGTTTGGAAATCTCTTCATGCGAAAGGCCGAACTCGTCGTTGAGCTGGCGAAAGGCTTCGGCCGTCTCCAGCGGTGAGAGATCGGCACGCTGCACGTTCTCGATCAGCGCCAGCAGCAGCCGTTCTTGCTCGCTGGCCGCACGCACCACGACGGGAACCTTCTCCAGGCCGGCCCGGCGCGCCGCTTCCAACCGGCGTTCGCCGGCGATCAGGATGAACTCGCCTGGCAGCGTGCCGGCCGTCACGACCAGCGGCTGGAGCACGCCGTGCTCCTTGATCGACGCCGCCAACTCTTCCATTTCGGTCTCGGCCATGCCGCTGCGCGGCTGGCGCGGGTTGCGGCGGATGAGGGCCACCGCCACCTCGCGCGTCCCCTCCGGCTGTTGCTCGACCGGTAGCAGCGCATCCAGCCCTCGACCAAGACCGTGTTTCTTGCTAGGCATGGTCCACCGTCCCTGTTGGATGAAGCGCGGCAGCGGATGGCGCTGGCAGCGGCACCCCGTCGCCCCGCAGGATTTCTTCGGCCAGCGCGCAATAGGCCAAGCCACCCGGCGAGGAGGGCGCATAACTGGAAATCGGCAATCCGTGGGAGGGCGCTTCGGCCAGGCGCACACTGCGCGGGATGATGCTCGCAAACACGCGCCCGGGGAAGTGCGAACGCACCTCGGCCACCACCTGGGCGGCCAGATTCGCCCGCCCGTCGAACATGGTCATCACCAGGCCGCGCACGATGAGCCCGGGGTGATAAGCCGACCGCACTCGGGCGATGGTTTGCGTGAGCTGGCTCAAACCTTCGAGCGCCAGATACTCACATTGCACCGGGATGATCACCCCGCTCGCTGCAGCCACCAACGCGTTGAGAGTGAGCAGGCCCAGCGAGGGCGGCGAATCGATCAAGAGGTAGTCGAAGGCGGGGGCCAGTTCTTCGAGGGCCTGACGCAAACGCATTTCGCGCCCGATCTCGCCCACCAGCTCCAGCTCGGCGCCGGTGAGGTTAGGCGAGGCCGGCATCAGGCTGAGGCCCAGGCGCTCGTTCTGCAGCAGCACCGAGCTTGGGCGCAGGTTGCCGGTGAGTACCTCGTACGTCCCGCGTTCCACCGTGCGCTTGTCAATGCCCAGGCAGGAGGTGGCATTGGCCTGCGGGTCGAGGTCCACCAGCGCCACCCGCTGGCCGAGGGCGGCGAAGTAGGCGGCCAGGCTGATGGCAGTGGTGGTCTTGCCCACTCCGCCCTTCTGGTTGACGAAGGCGTAGATGCGAGTCACGGGCGTTCCACGACGGGCCGGCTGCGCGCCACATCCTCGCGCGAGGGGATTCCGGCAAGACCCTCGTGCGCAACGGAAGCCGAGGCCAAGAGGGTCGCGGCGCGCGCCGCCTCCCACGGATCGTGCGTCTCCGCCAGGCGCGCGAAGAAGCTCGCGGCGAAAACGTCGCCGGCGCCCGTCGGATCGCGCACCTCCACCCGCGGCGCAGGGAAGTTGCGCACGTGCCCGTTCCAGTATACGCGCGCACCGTGCGCGTTCTCCGTCACCGCCGTGATTGCGCAGCGCTCGACCAGCAGGGCGATGACCCGTTCATCGCCCTGCACATCGTCCACCGAGAAGACGCAGGCCGAGGCGGCGCCCAGGGCAGCCAGGAGCTGCGGCTCGGGCTCGCGTCGCCGGACCCGGCCGGCCTTGTCCCAGGCGCGCATCCAGCCCTGCGGCGTCACCCCGACGAATGAATGCGGGAAGCGGCTGATGAGGCTGAAGTCCACTTCATCGGCGACCGGCGCGAGGTGTACGATGCGCGCGGTGCGCCACTCGAGCGGCACGGCAGCCGATGTGAGGCGCTCGGCGACATGATGGAGGATTTGTTCACGGAGGGTGCCCTGGTAGAGATTCTCGAAGGTCGTGGTGTGCGCCGCCGGGAGGCGGAAGAGACGCAGCCCCGAGAGCGTGCCGAGGTCTTGCCCGGCCGCGCAGGAGGTGACCGCCCCGACCGTGAGCCCCCAGGCCGCGGCGGTGAGCCCTGCGTAAGTAACCGTCCCACCCAGGCGCTCGCCTGCGGGCAGGAGATCCCGCGTGACGTGGCCGATGAGCAGATAGTCGGGTGGGCGCAGGGCCGGCAGGGACACGCGAAGATTATACCTGAGGCATCACTCCTCGTCCCGTTATAATCGCTGCACGCTGCGAGAAATCATGCCCGAACTTCCCGAAGTTGAAACGATCGCCGAGAGTCTGCGGCGCGCCGGCGAGGTCGGCCTGCCGCTCGTGGGCGAGACTCTGGTGAGGGCCACGCTGCGCTGGCCGCGCCACATCGCTCAGCCGAGCGCGCTTGAGTTCGAGGAGCAGGTGCGCGGGCAGAGGGTGCGGGCCATCGGCCGACGCGGAAAATTCCTGGTGCTCGATCTCGATCGCCACACACTGCTGATTCACCTGCGCATGAGCGGTGACCTGCGTATGGCGGCCTCCGACGCACCGCTGGAGAAGCACGACCTGACCCTCTTGCACACCGCCTCGGGCCACGACCTGCGTTTCAATGATCCACGCCGCTTCGGCCGGGTCTGGCTGGTGGAGGATGCGCACACGGTGTTAGCGGACCTCGGCCCAGAACCGCTGGACCCTGCCTTCGATGCCGCCGTGTTGGGTGCTCGCCTCGCGCGGCACCGTCGCCGGCTTAAACCTTTACTGCTCGACCAGACCTTTCTGGCGGGCATCGGCAATATCTACGCCGACGAGGCGCTACACCGCGCCCGGCTTCACCCATTGCGTGCCAGTCACCGCCTGAGCCCAGACGAAACTTGGCGGCTGTGGCGCGCCGTGCGTGCCGCACTGCGCAGTGGGTTGCGCCATCACGGTGCAAGCATCGACTGGGTCTATCGCGGGGGAGGTTTCCAGAACCATTTCCGGGTTTACGCCCGAACCGGCGAGCCATGCCCGGTGTGTGGCACACCCATCCGGCGCATCCTGGTCGGCCAGCGTTCAACCCATTTCTGCCCGAGCTGCCAGCCTCTTCGGCCACGGCGCAGGTAGGTCGCACTCGGCACGCCCGCCGACCGAACCGCGCTGGGCCTCGGGCCGCGCCACCCGCGGGGCGCAGGTCCGCACCCCAGCCATATCCGGTGCACCTCAAGCGCAAGGAAAGCGGCGTCCTCCAGGAGTGAAAACAGGGTGAAAATGGCGTGACAGGCAACAACGGAATCGTAGGAGAATCGGCCGCTTTCCATTAGACTTCACGATTGAGGTGCGGAATGTCGCCCATCCCTCGCGCCCGAACCGTTCGTACATCTCGTCGCGCCCGCGCGCAGAGCCTGGTTGAAACGGCTCTGCTTTTGCCCGTTCTCCTACTCTTGCTGTCCGGGCTGGTGGAGTTCGGGTTTCTCTTGAATCGCTACCTGATCCTGCTCGACGCGGTGCGCAATGCGGCGCGCTTCTCTTCCGACAGCCTGTTCACGGCCACCTTTCCCGACACGGCGTGCGATGTGGGCGCTGTCTCTTTTCCTCATTTCACGGATTTCTTTGGCCAGACCGCGTGCCTGGTGATGCGCGAACTGGGCAATGAACAGCCGGTCGTGCTCCTGGATATGGCCCGCGACGATGTCATTGTGTCTGCCTTCTCGATCGAGGCGACCGTGGGGGTGACCCGTTTCCCGCCCGCCTTTGGCGAAGCGGGCTTCTCCTACTTCGGGAACCTGGCCTCCGACTTCACCACGGCGGACATTAATTCGATGGTGCAAGCCGGAGCTCCCAGCACGGGGGTGCTGCTGGTTGAGATCTGGTATCACTACGACCAGGTGCTGGCCCTGCCGTGGATCACGGCCTTCCTGCCGAACCCAGTTCTTCTGCACTTGCACACCGTCATGCCCCTGGTGTCGGCCGAGCCCACCTCCACCCCATGAGGTCCTCCATGATGCGGTTGTCAAAACGGTCAAGGAATCGCCAACCGGGTCAAGCGCTGATCTTGATCGCCATGGCGTTCATCGGGCTGCTGGCGTTCGTTGGCCTGGCAATCGATGGCGGCCAGTTCTTTATCGGCATGGGCAATCTGCGCCGGGCGACGGATGCCGCCTCGCTCGCGGCGGCCGCTCAGGTGCGGGAGGGCCGCCTGATCAACAGCCCGGAGGTGATCAATTCCGCCCTGCAGGTATTGCGCATGAATGGGGTCGACACGGGAGGGGTGGATGTGCTGGGCTGCCTGCCGCTCGACATACCTCACCACGACGCCTCGCTGTGCACTACCCCGCCCCGCAAGTTGGTTCGGGTTCGCGCCACCTCCTCCGTGCCGATGGCCTTTCTGCCCGTGATTGGAATCAACGTCATCCCGATCATCGCCGACTCGGTGGCCGAGGCCGCCTCGCTGGACGTGGTTCTGGCTATCGACGTCTCGGAGTCGATGGCCTATGATCGCTCCTGTTCAGACGGGGACGACGACGACGCGGACGGTGTTGCCGACGACTGCAACGGGCGCGGCGGGTCGGCGGCTCAAAACGGGGCCTTCCCCGACGATTTCATGCGCGACCCGTCCCAGTGCAATCCCGGCAACGACTGCCATCCCTTCGCCGAGGTTAAGTTTGCCGCCAGCCACGCCCCAGGCACGCTGGGTCCATCGGATCTGGGCGGCTTCGTCCAGCGCATCCTCGACAAAGCGCCGGCCGATGAAGAAGACCGTCTGGCCATTGTCTACTTCTCCAACGGCTTTCAGGGGGCCCCGCTCGGATCGCATGTGGTGACCCCGCCGGGATGGGCAGTGGGCGATCCGCTCTGGTTCAACAGCCAGGCGGATGCGGCCGCAGCGATCAATAACCTGATCATCTACAACCCGGATGTCTGCCCGGATCCTTTGGGCGCAGGCGAAGGGCCGTGCCGCAAGTACGATGCGGCCGGAGACTACGACGGCTTCGAATGCCCGATGTTCCGCGATGCCGCCCAGGATCCACGCTCGTGCACGACGACCAACATCGGCGGCGGGCTGCTCCTGGCCGGGCAGATGTTTAACGATCATCCCAAAGAGGAAGCCCTGTGGGTCACCGTGCTGCTCACGGATGGCGCGGCCAACGCCTCCTCGCGCGATATGCCGACCCATCCCTACGGCTACTGCCCGGGCAGCGCCGGCGCTCCGGACTGGGTCAATCCCTTCTGCCGCGACAACCGCGTGATCACCCGCCACACCACCGCCAGCGGGCTGTACGACGCGGACGATTACGCCCGCGACATGGCCGACTACGTTGGCTGCACGCCCACCAGCCCGGCCGCCGGCTGCAGCCGGCCGGGGCAGGGTGCGGTAGCGTTCGCCATTGGCCTGGGCGGCCAGGTGCTGGCGGCCGACTCGCTGGGCGTCGCCTATGGCGCAAGCCTCTTGCGCTACGTCGCGGCCGTAGGTGATGACTTCGACCCAGGCACCGACCTGTGCGCCAGTGTTCCCGACCCGCGCACCTGGTGCGGCAACTACTACTTCTCGCCCACCGGGGCTCAGCTCAATCGGATCTTCGAGGATGTCGCCTCGCGCATCTTCACACGCATTACCCAATAACCGCCATGACACGGCGAACGGCGCCGGGTTGCACCGAGGGGAGCCACCCAGGCATGATGAAACGGACGCACTCCACATCGCACGACAATAGTCACTCCGCCTACCCCCGCAGGCAGGGGGCCCAAGGGCTGGCGGAGTTCGCGCTCGTCCTGCCGGCGCTGCTCATGGCCTTGTTCATGATCATCGAGACGGCGCGCGCCTTCCAGGCTTGGCTCAGCGTTCAGAACGCGGCGCGTTTCGGCATGCGCTTCGCCATCACCGGCGATTTCGATCCGGGCCACTGCGTGGATATCGACTTCCCGGCCGATGGGGCGTGCCTGGGCACCAGCCGCCGCGCCGAAGAGGACGGCGCGCGCCTGCAGTCGATCTACGACCTGACCGAGCAGGCCGCGGCCGGCCTGCTGCGCGACCCAACTGCCATCTGGAATGAGCCGGGGTACTTCAACGTCACCGTGTGCTCCTCGCGCCCGGGTAATGTCTACACCCCCATGCTGCGGCGCGACGGCGGCCCGGGGCATGATGCAACATGCGCCCCCGCCGACGACCCGGGCAGCCCGGATCTCGGCACGACGCGCGTGCTGGTGGCCGTCACCTACGAGCACCCGATCATCATGCCGATCCTCTCGAGCATCGCACCCTCTCTCACCTTGCACGCCGATCGCACCGGCATCCTCGAGCAATTCCGCGTGTCACGCATCATCGGCCTGCCGCCGGATATCACCTTGCCCTCGGCCACGCCCTCCAACACGCCCATCCCTTCCGACACGCCGACGCCCAGCGAGACGCCCAGCGCGACGCCAACGCCCACCGCCTCGGAGACCCCGACCCCCTCCAACACGCCCACTGCCTCCAACACACCCACACCGAGTCTGACGCCCTCGATAACCGCGACACCCACCGCGACCAAGCCGCCGGTGCACATCGATATCATCGTGCCGCCGGTGGCGGGCTCGTTTCTGGTCGATATCGATGAAACGCGATTCGAGGCGGAGGCCTGGGATCCGCTGGTGGGCACCGGCAACGGCGACGGCATTAACCTCGTGCGCATGTGGCTCTTCAGCCCGAGCTTCGCGCAGATGGAGGTGAACGACCAGTTCTCGGTGCGCTTCTGCCTTTACAACGGCGCGGTGACCTGCAATCGCATGCCCGGAGGGCAATGGAACGCACTGGCCAACGGCACCTACACGCTGTTTGCCATGGCCTGGGCCGACGACGGGCGCCCCTCGGCCATGGCCTCCAAGACCTTCCGCATCTCCCGGCCGACACCGACTCCTACGGATACGCCCACGCCTACCAAGACCTACACACCATCGCCTGTGCCAACAGCGACCAATACCTCGCTGCCGACCAATACCTTCACGCCGAGCAACACGCCGACCAACACCGCGACTTTCACTCCGAGCCGTACGCCTACAGCTTCTTACACTCCCAGTGAGACGCCGACGCCTTCCAACACGCCGACGCCCTCCAATACCTTCACGCCAACCTTTACCAAGACGCCCTCCAATACGCCGACCCACACGCCTCCCGCGACCTCGACGTTTACGCCGACGCCCACTCTTCCGCCCACGGCCACGGAGTCCCAGTGCTTCGACTGCTAAGGTGAACCGTGCCGCGAGCCGTGCCAAAGCCAACCGGGCCAGCGATTGCTGGCCCGGTGCTCGTTTTCTTGCACGAAACTTGCAGCACGCCCTCTTTGGCTCAGCCTACTACGACGTCTCGGCCGTCCTGGCCGCGGCATAGGTCGAAAACCGGATACCTTCGACTGCGCCAGCACCCGCTTCTCCCAACTATTCGGCAAGAATCCTGTCTGCGCGTCGTGGAAGGCGGGACGTAGAATCCTGGTGAGGCTTGCTGCCTCTGTATCGGTATTTCTCGAGTTAGTTCATCTAATTACGGGGATCTCATGCAAACGCAGTTCACCACAGGGAAAGCCATGTCGACATCGCCACCCTCCAGGGTCCGGCTGCTCCTGCACAACCCGCTGCGCCTGCTCACCGAGCGCTACCCACGTCTGCGGCGGGCGCAGGGATTGGTGGAGTTTGCGCTGGTGCTGCCGGCACTGCTCATGGTGTTGTTCGTGGTGATCGATGCCGCACGCACTTTCCAAGCCTACCTGGTGGTGGACAACGCCGCGCGCATGGCGATGCGCTATGCCGTGACCGGCGAGTTCAATCCGGGCGCCTGCGTGGATATCGACCACCCGGCCGACGGCGCCTGCGCCGGCGACAGCCGCCGCGCTGAGGAAGACGCGGCCCGCTTGACCACCATCTTCGAGACGGCGGAGGAGTCGCTGATTGGCATCATGCGCGATCCGACCGCCACCTGGGGCCAGCCGGGTTACTTCCACGTCTCGGTGTGCTCGACGCGCGCCGGCAACGTGTGGGATCCGCTGCAACGGTACACCGACCTCATTCCCGGCCACGACTCG
>MGOA01000096.1 GCA_001796965.1 Chloroflexi bacterium RBG_16_64_43 | reverse complement strand
TATGTGTAGTGGTATTGGATCTTCCCGTCGCGCATGCCTAGCGTGTCGTTGCCGTCCAGTACGCGGCCCGCGCTACTGGTGGCGGTCCAGGTGAAGTGGCGCGAGTTGCCCTCGCCGCTGCGCCCGGTGAGTGTGAAGGTGCCAGCGGGCAGGAGGTTGCCCAGGAAGTTGCGGTACCAATCGGTGATCGGGGTGCTGCCCACGATGGTCCGCGCACCGCTGACCTGGGCAGCGTTCGGCTGGTAGAGAGCCAGCACGGTCGGCACGTCGCGCGTGTTCCAGGCTGCGACGATTCGGTCGGTAATCTCCTCTTCCGGCGGCGGCGGTGGAGGAGGCGGGGCGCCCCAATCGAAGCGTGCCACCGCATCCCACATGTCGATGTAACCCGGCTTGGTTGCATAGTCCCACGAGAAAAAGTTTGCGCCGGTCAGACCCAGCGCCTGGGCCTTGGTGAGGAAGAGCGTCAACTCAGAAGCGGCTGGCCGCCAGCCGGACGTCGCATAGGCCGATCCGGTGGGCACGACCGGCAAGCTGGGGGTCAGCGCGGTGATCTCGCGCACCGAGCGCTCGAGCTGCTCATCCGGGTTGTGGGCCTGTTCCCAGTACACCTGGGGCATATTGAAATCGCACTTCTCAAGGAACGCTGTCCACGGGAACTCGGGATGATAGCTGGGGTAGCGGTAAGAACTGAGAGCGATCGGCAGCGAGCCCAGCCCAGAGCGCAACTCGCGCACGTAAGTGCGTGCGGCGGTGGCCTTGCCGGGCAGCTTGAACTCGCGCTCGGCGTCAATGACGTAGCCGGCTAGCCCGAGGGCTTGCGTGCGCTGGACGGCCAGACGCGCCTCGCCCAGCGGGTCGTTGCCATAGATATAGTGCCAGCCCCATGAGGCGATGCCCTTGGCTCGCAGTGCGGAGATGATCGGCGGGAGCAGGTCGCGCCCGTGCGAGTCGATGTTGTAGGCCCACGTGCCATCAGCGATCTTGAGAAGCACGTGTGTCAGCCGTGCAGCCTCGGCGCGCGCGGCGATGCGCGCCGGGTCGCCGCCGTCGCAGTTGGGCACCTGCCAGACGAAAAAACCCTTGCCGCTGATCGTCATACCCAGCCTCCGCGCCCCGTCGGTCTCGATAGGGTCGAATCAACCCAGGTCCTCGGCATCCCGGGACCCCTCCCATTGGATGCACCTTCTATGCCAGAGGCCGAGCGGAGTCGGGCCTATCGGCTGGCCCTGTTGCAGGTGGCCCATGCTCTCGTTATACTTAGCTCACGCCGGCCTTCCCATGAAGCTCGAATCCCTCTTTGAATCCGTCCCTTCCCTCAGCGCGGCGGACCGCGATCTGATTGAGCGCGCCTATCGCGTCGCAGAACGCGCCCACGCCGGGCAGGTGCGTGCCTCCGGCGAGCCTTACCTTCAGCACTGTCTGGCCGTCGCCAAGATCCTCGCGGACTTCGGCGTGCCGGCGACCACCTTGGCTGCCGCGTTGCTGCATGACGTAGTCGAGGATTCGGGGATTCCACTCACCGAAATCCGGCGCGACTTCGGTGAGGAAATCGCCAACCAGGTCGACGGGGTCACCAAGCTGACTCAACTGCCGCGCGTCTCCCGCGGCGGCGAGACCAACGTTCTGGAGGATGAGACCGAGTGGCGGCGCGCGCTCGACGTGGAAACGCTGCGCAAGATATTCCTCGCCATGGGCGATGACGTAAGGGTGGTGCTCATCAAATTGGCCGACCGCCTGCACAACATGCGCACCTTGGGGCATCTCGACCCGGCCCGCCGCGAGCGCATCGCCCAGGAAACGCTTGAGATTTTTGCCCCGCTGGCCAACCGGCTTGGCATGTGGCAGATGAAGTGGGAATTGGAGGACCTGGCCTTCCGCCACGTCAACCCGGCCATGTATAAGGAGATTGCCGGCAAGCTGGAGGAACGGCGCGCCAATCGTGAGGCGACGATGGAGAACATCGTTGACCGCCTCAAAGAAGCCCTCGGCCCATCCGGCATCCAAGCGGAGATTACCGGACGGCCCAAGCACATCTACTCGATCTATCGCAAGATCGAGCGCAAAGGGGTGCCTTTCGAATCGCTTCACGACATCCGCGGCGTACGCATCATTGTGCCGGATCTGCCGTCGTGTTACGTGACCCTGGGCGTCATCCACAATCAGTGGTCGCCTCTGCCCGGCGATTTCGACGACTACATCGCCTCACCTAAGGACAACTTCTACCAGTCTCTGCACACCGCCGTGGTCTACGACGACGGGAAGACGCTGGAGGTGCAGATTCGTACGGCAGAAATGCACCAAAACGCCGAACTGGGAATCGCGGCGCATTGGCGGTACAAGGAAGGCGGCAAGCGCGACGAGTCCTTCGAACGGCGCATTCTCTGGCTGCGCAGCCTGATGGACTGGCGCTCCGACGTGCAAGACGCCGCCGAATTCGTCGATGCCCTCAAGTCCGATGTCTTCGAAGACCGGGTCTACGTCTTTACCCCCAAGGGTGACGTGATCGATCTGCCGGCGGGCTCGACGCCGATTGATTTTGCCTACCATGTCCATACCGAGATTGGCCATCATTGCCGCGGGGCGCGGGTCAACGGCAAGCTGGTGGCCCTGGATTACCGTGTGCGCACCGGCGACCAGGTGGCCATCATCACCACGCGCAGCGGCGGGCCGAGCCGCGATTGGTTGAACACCGATCTCGGATTGGTGCGCTCGCAGCGTGCGATCGCCAAGATCCGTCAGTACTTCAAGCGCCAGGATCAAGAGCAGCGCGCCTCGGCCGGCCGCGAAGCGGTCGAACGCGAACTGCGCCGGCTGGGCGTCGAGGACGTGACCATCGAGAGCCTGGCCAAGGAATTCAGCTTTCCGGTCGTGGGCGACTTCCTGGCAGCAGTCGGCTCGGGCGACATCTCATCCGCGCGTATCGTCGCCAAGATCCTCCAAGGGGAACACGCCGCGCTGGAAGAAATGCCGGCGCTCTCAGTCCCCACCCTGGCGACGACCGAGGGAGTGAATGTCACCGGGCTGCGCGGAATGCTCACCACGATGGCGCGCTGCTGCAAACCAGTACCGGGGGACCAGATCGTGGGCTACGTCACACGCGGGCGAGGGGCGACCATTCACCGCACCGACTGTCCCAACATCCTGCGCGCGGGAGATAAGGAACGATTGGTGCGTGTTTCGTGGGGGCACGCCGCCCGCACCTACCCTGTGGCAGTGCGCGTCACCGCCTACGATCGCGAAGGGTTGTTGCGCGACGTCTCGACGGTGGTGGGGGAAGAACACATCAATATGAACAGCGTTGTGTCCACCCTCAAGGCGCACCAGGCCACGATTGATTTGATCCTGGAAGTGACCGATCTGGGGCAGCTGAGCCGTGTGCTGAATCGCATCGAGGCCCTGCCCAACGTCGTGGAAGCCCGCCGTGTACGCGCCTGATCCGCCAATTGCCCAAGCCCCTTTGGGGAGACTCTGGCCCTCATGAATGACTTGATGAGCATTGCTGAAGCCCGGCGCCGATTGTTCGAGCGCTTCCGGCCGTTGCCACATGAGAAGGTGCCGATTGGCGAGGCCGATGGACGTGTGCTGGCCGAGGATGTCAGCGCGGCGATCGACCTTCCGCCTTTCGCCAATTCGTCGGTGGATGGCTTCGCCGTACGTGCGGGCGACGTTGCCTCGGCCTCGGCCTCGGCGCCGGTGCGCTTGCCGGTGGCGGGCGACATCCCGGCCGGGGCGACTCACACAACCTACTTGGCGGAGGGGCAGGCGGCACGCATCATGACGGGGGCTCCCCTGCCGCCCGGCGCCGATGCGATCGTGCCGGTCGAGGCCACGAACTTCAAGCGCACCAGCATGGGCGCGCCCTTGCCCGCGGAGGTCAAGGTGCGCGAGGCAACCAGCCCGGGCGCCAACGTGCGCAAGGCCGGGCTTGATGTGCTCGCCGGCAGCCTGGCGCTGGCGCACGGCACGTCCCTGCGCCCGCAGGAGGTCGCCCTCCTGGCAGCCCTCGGGCGCAGCCACGTCTTGGCATTTCGACGGCCGCGCGTCGCGGTCCTTTCCACAGGGGACGAACTAGTTGAGCCGGGATCCAGCCTGCGCCATGGTCAAATCTACGAGAGCAACGCCATCATGTTGGTGGCCATGGTGCGCCGCGCGGGCGGCGTCGCCATCGACTTGGGCATTGCCCGGGACGACCTGCAAGAGATCGTGACCCGCTTGGACTGGGCGCTGCGTGAGGGAGCGGACCTCATCATCACCTCGGCGGGGGTTTCCGTCGGGGCGTTCGACCTGGTGCGGGCGGCCATCGAACAGAATGGGGCCATCGAGTTTTGGCGGGTCGATCTTCGCCCGGGCAAGCCATTAGCCTTTGGGCGATATCGCGATGTTCCGATTCTGGGATTGCCGGGTAACCCGGTGTCATCCTTCGTGACTTTCGAGTTGTTCGCGCACGCGGCAATGCGTGCCTTGGAAGGTCGCAGCCCGCGTGAACTGCCGCGGGTTTCGGTCACGCTTGAGGAGGCCGTGACCTCCGACGGGCGCGAGTCCTATCTGCGCGCCCAGGTTCGCCGGGAGGGCCGCGAGTTTCAAGCCCGCGTGCTGGAAAAGCAGGCCTCCTCGGTTCTCTCCTCACTTGCGGCGGCCAACGGGTTGGTGATTATCCCAAGCGGAGTGCGCGAGGTTGCGGCGGGGGCGCACCTGGACGCCTGGCTGCTTGAGGAATAGCTGCTCAGAGTGTGGGCCGCGCGAAGGATGATATGATTTACGGCGCATCCGGCCGCCGCGCGGGTCACGCGCAGCACGCAGGCGCCGCGCCTACGCCTCGTGCGGTCGAGTTGGCAGCCTGGCCCCCATCATGGTAGAAATACACCCCAGAACGAGGAGGGGACATGCCAAGAATCCGCTGTCGCTATATGGACTGCGTCTTTCTTGAAGACGGATACTGCGGCGCCGCCGCCGTCGAACTCGACCCCGATGCGGGCTGCCTCACCTATTCCCAAAGCGAAGCCACGCCGGCCGAGGAAGAATGGGAAGACGAGGAATTCGATGAGGAATGGGAAGACGAGGAAGAGGACCTAGAAGAAGAGGAAGAAGACGAGGAAGCCTGGGAGGATGAGGAAGAGGAAATGTGAGCTTGCCGGGCGCTACGGCACCACGGTCGTCGTTCGAGAGATAAAACAGGGCGAGCCACAGCTCGCCCTTGTGATTCGAGAAACCCGGCCAAGCGACCTACTTGCGGGTCGACCCTTGAAGCGTACGCGAGAGGATTTCTTCCTGCTCACGCCGAACCTTGGCCGAGGAACCGCGCGGCGGACGCTCCGCGGCGGAAGTCTGCGGTGCCTCGGATGACTCCTGTGCCTTCAGGAAGGCCGCCTGCATCGCGGTCAGGGGCGGCTCTTCGGTCTTTTGCTCTTCTTCCACTTCCTTGGCGGCGCGTACTTCGAGCGCTTTGAGGCTGAGTTGGATTTGCTTCTTCTTACGGTCGACGCCAAGCACCATCACCTCAATCGCATCTCCGACCTTGACCACCTCGGCCGGGTCCTTCACGTACCCGTTGGCCAACTCGCTGATGTGGATCAGCCCTGGCCGTTCCGCCCCGATTTCTACGAAGGCGCCGAACTTCTCAAGCCGCACGACTCTGCCCGGGACCACCGAGCCCTTCTTGATATCATTCCATTCGACGTCGAGCGGTTTGACGAGGGTGAGCTCCAGCCGCCCGTGGATGGCATCCACCTTGCGCACCCAGACGCTCACCTGCTGCCCGAGTTTGAGCACGTCCTCCACGCGATTGACGTGCTGTTCCGCAAGCGCCGAGATGTGCGCGAAGCCTTCGCGTTCGACGCCGACATCGATGAATGCGCCGGACAAGTCAATGCGCGAGACTTTACCTTCAAGCGCCATCTTCTCTTTGAGCTCGCTGAGCGCACGGATGGCCCCCGAAGTCGGATTCTCTTTTGGCATGTTCCTCTCCATTATTCAGACGCGAGCTCAGCAAACACCACCGCTGCCGAGGAGGACCATCCGCACCCAAGCGCGCCGGGCATGCCGGCACCCGCGCCGAGGAGCGGTCTGGGCTCGGGCAAAGGGTCGCTCCATTCAGTCGGGGACGCCGGAAGGGGCTCGCGCGGACTGGGCCTGGCAAGAACCAGGGGCTCCGTATCACCGTGTGGCGTTGGGAAGCCCCCCTTGTTAATTGTCTTGCGAAGCCGCATTTTACCCCAGCGCAAGCCCAGACGCAATGCTCGGCACGGGACGACGCGCCCGCCGGCAACACGCGGAGGGCGAAGACTTGTCTTGCGCCCTCCCGGCGCGGGCTTAGAATAGTCGGCGGAGCCGCATATCAGCGTGCAGACAGGTTTGAGCGCGGCCGGGCCCGCCAGGGGAGCGGGACGTCGGTTCGATTTCAGCGAGGTGTGAGATGAGCGAATTGACTCGGATGATGTGCGTTCCGTGTCGCGGCGGCGAGCCGCCTTTGGACGAGCGCGAAATCGCGGAGCTGGGCAAGGAAACCCCCGGTTGGAACGTCATCGACGTCGAGGGAGTCCATCGTCTTGAGCGAGTGTTTAAGTTCAAGAGTTTCATCGAGGCGTTGGACTTCACCAAGCGCGTCGGCGAGTTGGCCGAATCGCAGGGGCACCATCCGGCGCTGCTCACGGAATACGGTAAGGTCACGGTTACCTGGTGGACCCACAAGATCCGCGGGTTGCATAAGAACGACTTCATCATGAGCGCGCGAACCGCCGATCTGTTCAACAGCCTGCGCGCCTCTTGATGGGGAACGCCAGCCGAATCGTCGCGCCGGTTGGCGACCGCGAGAACGCGGCAATGCCTGTGCTATGACCGAAACCCTGCTCACAACCCGGGCCATCGATTCAAGCCCGAAGCCGCCGTTGCCGGAATTCGCCGATGAGTTCTTGAGCAAGGCGCTCAAATCACCGCGTACGCGCGAGAATTATCACTGGGCGCTGGTCGCTCTGCAGCGCTGCGCCAACGAGACGCGTTACCACGGCACGCCACGGGCTGGCATGATGGCCGTGCGCGCCATCAAGGATGACGTGCTGGTCGCGTTTCTGGATTGGCTCCTCGGCCAGAAGCACTACTCCGCAGCGACCATGGCGCTGTACATCGCTGCAGCCAAGCGCTACCTGGGCTGGCTGTATGCGCGTGGCAAGCTCGATCCCTCTTTCCGGCTGGACGCGGCACGCCAGAAGCTCTCGGAAGAGACGCGTGGAGGCGTGTTGCGCTATGCGCCGCGCCGCCCAGACCCCAACTTGGCTTCCATCCTTTCCTTCTACGATGGAATCCCGCTGCCCTCTGGGAAAACCGCAGCCGAGCGCCAAGCTCGGCTGGTGCTCCTCCGCAATCGCGCAATTGTGCATACCCTCTATTCCTCGGCCGGACGGGCCAGCGAGGTGACCCAACTCAACTGCCAGGCAGTGGACCAGGGTTACAGCACCACCGTCGAGGTGACCGGCAAGGGCGGAAAACGGCGGATGTTGATCTTCACCCAGGAAGCGCAACAGGCCATCCGCCAGTACCTCACCGAGCGGGAACGCCAGGGAGAACGTGTCACGGCACGCCCAGGGAGCAAGGGGGTGCCGCTGTTCGTGAGCCACGGGCGAGGCCGCCACCAGCGCCTTTCGCGGACGACTTTGTGGCGAGTGGTTGCCGAGGCTGCGCGCGCCCTTGGGCTCAAGTCGGGCAGTGGACCGCACGCATTCCGCCACTTCCGCGCGCAATCGCTGCGCGACGAAGGCATGGACCTGGGCCTGCTGCAGGCGCTGCTCGGGCATGCCTCGATCGAGACCACCCGCAGGATCTATGCACCGCAGACCGACGTCCGCCAATTAGTGGATGCGTTGGCCACCTACGGCGTTTCGGCCGGCGAGGCAGCCCACCGCGCGGGGCGCATCGTCCCCGCACGTGCGCGCGCCCCGCGGCCCGCACGAACCGGGCGCAAGCCGCGCAGCGCAACCGGCAAGACCTCCTCGGCCGATTGATCACTCATCCGGATGGAGGCCGCCGACGCGGGGAATGAGCCCTTCATGGGGTGCCCGCTACCCGCGGCTTATCCCCTCCGGCTTTCTTCCGCCTTGTTTTGGGTCCTGGCATCCGTGCCCCGATATAATGTCCGGGTGGACATTCGCACCCGGGTTGCGCAGTTCATTGACGAACACCGACTCCTCGAGCCGGGCGAGCGCGTGGTGGTCGGCCTCTCGGGCGGGCCCGACAGCTTGGCGCTCTTCGTGCTGTTGCAGGAGCTCGGCTACGCGCCGATCGCAGCCCACCTGGACCATTCACTCCGCGCAGAGAGCGCTGATGAGGCGCGCGGCGTTGCGCAGATGATCGCCGGGTGGGGGGGTGAGTTCCATCATCAGAGGGCGGATGTTGCCGGAGCAGCCCGCCGCGAGCACCGCTCGCTGGAAGAAGCCGCCAGGCGAATGCGCTACCAGTTCCTTGCGGCCACGGCGCTCGAGTGCGGATGCCGCACGGTGGCCGTTGGCCACACGGCGGATGACCAGGCAGAGACGGTCCTGCTGCATTTGTTACGTGGTACGGGCGTCTCCGGGTTGCGCGGTATGCTGCCGGCCGTCGATTTGCACCAGGTCCAGCGTGATGTGTCGCCTGGGAGGGTGCGCCTGGTGAGGCCCTTGCTATGCCTCACCCGCGACGAGAGCACCCGCACATGCCTTGCGCGGGGCCTCGTAGCGCGCTCCGACCCCAGCAACGAAGACCTTGCTTTCCTTCGCAATCGTATCCGCCACCAGTTGCTGCCAAACCTGGAAACCTACAATCCAGCCATCCGGCGTCTGCTTGTTCAAACGGCGCAGCTCATGGGTACCCACAGCCGCCTGCTGGAACTCGCCATCGAACGCGGACTGCAGACGTGCGTCACTCCGCTTGCCAGCGGTACGCTTTGGATTGACCGGGCAGAGTTTGCCAAGCTGCCCGATGCAGTGCGGCAGGGAGTGGCGCGAGAGGCACTGGCGCAGACTCTTGGCGGGCGCGAGGATATCGCCTTGCGTCACGCGCTCAGTCTTGTGCATTTCTTGGCGAACCCGCCGCATTCCGGGCATGCCCACCTGATGAAGACGGTCCACATCTATTCCGCGGGGCCGCGCCTGTACGTGAGCCGCGAGCACGACCCATCGAGAACCGCGCCTCCTTCGCCGCAATGGATCGAGACGGTGCCTGGGCAGGTTCAGGCTCAAGCGTTCAGCGCGAGTATCGAATTCGATCTGACTCCTCCGCCCCCGAAAACGGAACGCGGCACCGACGCCTGGAGCGCGTGGATCGACTTCGATCGGGTGCACCTGCCGCTTTGTCTGCGGGCAGCCGTATCGGCGGACCGTATTCGGCCGCTGGGCGCGCCGCAGGAAATGCGCCTGAGCGACTTCCTGGCCCGACAACATGTGCCGCAATTCCTCCGGCGCCTCCAACCCGTGCTCGCCGATGACATGCGCGTGGTGTGGGTGCCCGGATTGCGCATCCATCACGAGGTCCGTCTTTCCGACCGCTCGCAGCGTGCCCTGCGCGTGCGATGGATCGCGAGGCGGGAATGACCCATGCGCTGCCTGCCGGCGGGCGACTGCGCGGGGTGGTGATTGCGCTGATCGGCACGGCCGCCTGGGCTACAACGGCTATAATCATGCGCACGCTGATGCAGGGGCTGAACATCGCGCCGCTCACCCTGGCGGTGTGGCGCGATGTGACCGTGGTCGCAGTGCTCTTCCTCGTGCTGCGCGCCACGGCCCCTCACGTGTTGCGGATTCGTCGAACCGATCTGCCGTTCCTGCTCCTGCACGGCGGGATTTCGTTGGCCGCGATGAATGCCCTGTGGGCGCTTTCGCTGGGCTACAACGGCGCCACGCTCTCGACCGTTTTGATCTACCTGGCGCCGGGCGTCGCCGCCCTGGGTGGATGGGCCTTCCTGCACGAACCAATCACTCGCTGGAAGATCACCGCCATCGTGTTGGGGTTGGCGGGTGTGGGGCTCATCGTGGGAGTCTCGACTCAGGGTTATCGACTGACACCGGTCGGCGTCGTGATTGGACTGACCTCGGCCTTGGGCTTTGCCGCCTTCAGCCTGACCGGTAAGGTAGCAGCGCGGAGATTCCAGAGCACCTGGACGGGGTTGTTCTACGGATTCGTGTTCGCCACCCTCGCGCTCATCGTCCTGGCGCTGGCGATGAGATCACCCGCGGTGCAATTCGATAGCCGCTTGGGAGTGGGGCTGCTGGTTTTAGCCGCGCCCACGCTCCTCGGCTATGGGTTCTTCTCGGCGGCGCTGCGCTATCTGCCGGCGAGCGTTGCCACACTGATCGCCTCACTCGAGCCGGCCCTCACCGCGGTCATGGCGGTAGCGCTATTAGGCGAGCGGCTCGCACCGGTTCAGTGGGCCGGCTCAGGGTTGATTGTAGCGGGGGTAATGCTTGTGCAACGAGAAACGAATGGGCCCCCGCCTGAGGGCGCGCAGGCGTCCGCCGCCGCGAACGAAGTGCCGGGCTGAGGCGCACACACACATTGAGGAGGAACGAATGAGACTACGGGGTCGCAAGAAGGGCGGGCGCTTCCTCGAACTGCTGATGGAACAGGCCAAATACGCCGTGGCAGGGATGGAAGCCCTGTCGCAGTATATGAAGGCGCCCAGCGACGATGCGGCCGAGCAGGTCTCGCGAATCGAGAAAGCCGCGGATGAGACCCGCCGCATTTTGATCGACGAACTCAACCGGACCTTTGTAACGCCGTTCGATCGGGAAGACATCTTCGCCCTGTCGCTCACGATCGACGACATCCTCGACTACGCCTACAGCACAGTCGACGAGATGGTCATTCTCAAAGTCCGGCCTAACCCCTACCTGCAACGCATGAGCAGCCTGCTGACGGAGGCCGCGCGTGAGATCCAGACGGGGGTGACCGAACTCATGGATCACCCGGCGGTAGCCTCCGACCACGCCGTGCGGGCCAAAGCGCTTGAGAACCGCATGGAGAGCGTTTACCGCGAAGCAATTGGCAATCTGTTCGGAGCGCCGGCCGACCTCGAGCACGTGGTGGATATGCTCAAGCTGCGCGAAATCTACCGTCATTTGTCGAACGCAGCCGATCGCGGAGACCAGGCCGCCAACGTTATCTCCGATATCGTCGTCAAGCGCATTTGAAGCACGGCGTCCGCCTCGGACGCCGTGATCTCGTGGAATCAAACCGGGAGGAGCGGCTCTGGCGTCGCACTCCTCCCGGTGTTGATTCGTGTTGGGTTGCAGCCCCAATGAATTGCGGGGTGGTTACTTGCGGCGGGACTTCTTCTTGGCCGTCTTCTTGGATGTCTTCTTGACGGTCTTCTTCACTGGTTTGCGCTTCGCAGGCTTCTTTGCAGCCTTCTTCTTGGCCACAGGTTTCTTGGCGGCGGGGCGCTTGGCTGCCGGCTTGCGCTTCGGCCGCCTAACGGCCGGCTTTGCAGGAGCCGGTTTGGGGGGAGCAACCGGCGGCATGGAGGTGGGCATCGGCGCAGGCGGCGGCGCAATAGGCGCGATGGGCGGCAGCATCGGCGATGGCGGCGGGTATTGCGTACCGCCGGCAGGCGGGAAGGGGGCGGGCTTATCAGTCATGGGTCTAAAATCCTCCTTTGGGGTGGGTTCCGAACCGGGAGCCGGTGCAGGGGCCAAGCCACTGGCCGGCACGTGGCGACGCAGTTGATCCAGAGGAACCTTGAGGCCTTTGCGGCAGCGCGGACAGTGCTCGACGTGATGCCTGGCTTGGTTAGCCTCCGCTGTTGCCAGAGCAGCGGCGACCACGTCGGATGTCAACTGGAATGACCAGCCGCAGTACTGGCATCGCCAAGAGAATGCCGACATGAATTCCTCCCGTTGGTCCCCACTATACACACTTTTGCGGGTTTTGCAACATTGCGAGCGACCACATGCGATGGCGCGTGGATCGCTCTGCGCGACACGCCACTGCCCTATCGCGATCGCACCTCCGAGCGTGAGGCGGTCAGAATCCCGGCCAGGATCAGCGCTGCACCTGTCAGCTGGATGGGCGAGGGGGCTTCGCCGAGGACCATCCAGGCCAAGACTATCGAGCCAACGGGCTCGCCAAGCACCGTCACCGTGACGAATGTTGCCGAGAGATAGCGCAATGCCCAGTTGAAGGCAGAGTGGCCGATCAGTTGCGGCACCAGGCCAAGGGCCGCGATCCAGCCGTAGACCGCCAGAGGGTAGGGGGCAAGTCGAACGCCCATCACGAGGATTGCGCCGAGCAGCACAATTCCCGCCGTTCCGTAGGTAAGAAGTGCGTAAACGCGCAGCGGCATGCGCGGGCGCAGAGAACGGCCGATGACGAAATAACCAGTCGCTGTCCAGGCGCCCAAGAGGGCCAGGCCATCGCCGCGCAGCGCCGGCCCACTCAGGGTCAGCAGGGTCGGCGAACACCTCAGCCCTCCAGCCAGGGTGCACACCTCGCTCAGCGCCACCAATCCCGTTCCGGCCAGTGCCACCAGCATGCCGAGGACCATGCCCCACTTCGGCGGTTCGCGC
>MGOA01000095.1 GCA_001796965.1 Chloroflexi bacterium RBG_16_64_43 | reverse complement strand
CTGGGGGATCTCCCGCATGGACAGCGTCCTGGCACACGAGACCGGCCACCTGTTCGGAGCGGGCGACGAGTACTGCCAGCCGGGATACGCGTGTTGTTCGTGCGGGGGATCCTACGGGTATCTCGGGGTTCCCAATTCCAACTGTGAGGCCGGCTGCGATCACAATGGCAACGGCATCTGCGATGGTAACGACTCAGGAAGCACAACATGCAGCGGATGCTCCACTTGTGTCAGCGTCAACTGCATCATGCGTAACAACGCGGCGGTGATCGACACGCCCTCCCGCCATCAGGTGGGCGGGCGCGACCTCGACAGTGACATGATTCCAGACCCCGCGGACACCACGCCCACCGTGAGCATATTGACCCGGCCGGCTGAGGCGATAGTCTTCAATTCCGCGCGCTATACGGGCTCGTCCCAGGACGTGGCCTATGACTCGCCGACGCGATCGGATGTAACCATCAACTTCATTTCCGCCGTCCAGTACCGCATCGATGCGGGCTCCTGGGTGCCCGCCCTGCCCGCCGACGGAACCTGGGATGAAACAGCCGAGGACTATCTCTTTGCCACGGCCCCGCTCGCGCTCGGCCCGCACACGGTCGACATCCGCTCGGTCAATCGCGCGGGCAACAGTTCCGCGCTGCAAACGGATACCTTCGTCGTTATCCCGGCGGGCTTCCTGCCACTCGTGATCCGCTAGGCGCGCGGCCATGCATAGCCGACGATTCACCGCTGCCTGTCAATGAGGCTAGCCATGTCAGCTCGCCATTCTCGCCCCCTGCTCTCGCTAGCTCTGCTGACGCTCCTCCTGGAGGGCGGGCAGCCGGCAGCGGCCTGGGAGGACCTCGCAACTGCGCTTCCGGCGCCGCCCCCGCGAGCCGCCGAGCCTGCCGGCTCCGGGACAGTAATGTACTTCCCGGTGGTCTTCCACAATGCGCCGTCCCAGGCCATCATCGCCGATCACACAACGACGGACATCGCCCAGATCCCGGCCGAGTGGATCACCGCGGCCAAATCGTTCGTCATCCACTACGCCCACACCTCGCACGGCTCGCAGGTGCTCTCCGGGTTGGCGTGGCTGGAGACACAGAATGCCGCCTACAATGTTCAGATCACGGCCAGCGGGGTCGTGGTCAACCCGGCCACCGCGGGCGCGCTCAGCTTCTACGACGGTAACAACTACCCCGGCAACACCTACATCACGCCCGACATGTACTGGGAGTACTCGGACGGCCGTACGCACACGCGCTCGGTCGCGGATACCGGCTGGTTTGGTTTCTCCACCTGGACCTGGTGCGGCCAGGCTTCGTCTTATTCCTCATCTCAGATGCAACTCTATCTCGATACGCTCGACCAACTCGAACAGGACTACCCCGGCATGCGTTTCATCTACTTCACCGGACACACCGATGGCACCTCCCCGCCCAGCACGCTGCACACGAACAATCAGATGATCCGCGACTACGCAGTCGCCCACGGCAAGATCCTATTTGATTTCGCCGACATCGAAACCTATGCGCCGGATGGCAGCGGCCCGTATTACAACAACAGCGAGGGGACGTGCCAGTGGTGCGCCGCGTGGTGTAGCGCCCACCCCGCCGATTGCGCCAGCCTGCCCGGCGATTGCGCCCACACCTCCTCACCGACACAGGCCCGCTTGTTCTGCAAGCTGAAGGCGCAAGCCTGGTGGTGGCTGATGGCGCGCCTGTCCGGGTGGCCAGGGCCCTCCTAGACCTCCTTGGGCTTTCGATCATTCGGCACAGGATAAGGCGCTACGCTGTTCACGCTCGCGGGCGGTATTCCTTCGCGCGCGGTATGCCCCGGCCTCGTGCCTCCCCCATCGCACGCGAAAGGCAGCCCACTTCGCGGGACCGCGCAGCCGCCCCACCTCGCGCGCCCGGCTCCCGGGCGGTGGGGGCATTGGGCATGCGACAGGCATGAGGGCGGGCGGCCGACCGATGCGGCCACACCGCGCCGCCCTTCCTCTGAAGGCCCGTACTGAGCGCCCAGGGCGGGCTATCCTACGATCACGTTGCATTCGCTTGACCGCGCGGGTGGTGGTGCTACGCTAGTGGCACGGCAGCCGCCGCGCGTCGGCGCGCCGACTCTCCCCGCAACGCGCCCCTGCCCCTCCCTCCAGGTTTTGCCTCCGGTTGTCGTGAGCGACCTCTGGCGCGGTGCATCAACCGACCCGTAACTTCTCCTTAAGACTCGTCCCAACGTGGTCTGCCATTCACAGGAGGGGAGAATGAAACCGACCATCGTGCTCACCCGTGGGTTGGCGATCGCTGCCTTGATTACGCTGGCGCTCGCGATTTCGCCCGGCATCGCGCATCCCGGAGACGCGCCCGCGAGCCGGCCGCTTGCGGCGCCGATGCCGCTCGGCCCGTCGATACCGATCCAGGGCCGGCTCACCGATGCCGCCGGCCATCCCCTCCCAACAGGGACCTACGACGTTGCGTTCGAGGTGTGCCACAGCGGCGGGGCGTGCCCTTGCGCCGACGCCTACTCGCTATACGTGGAGAACGGGCTCTTCAGCACCGTAATCTCGGACTGCTCGGCGGATCTCTTCGATGGGCAACAACTTGATCTTCAGATCACCGTCGAGGGCGAGTTGCTCACGCCGCGTCAGCCGATCTACGCCTCGCCGTTTGCCTGGAGCCTCAAGCCCGGCGCCATCATCCACAACTACGGGACCGGGCATGCGCTCTCGCTGGTGACCAGCACAACGGGCGGGAGCAACAGTGCGCTGCATGCCGAGAACTCGAACCCCACCAGCGGAATCGCCATCTGGGGCAAGGCCGCAGGGAATGACGCCACCGTGGTGATCGAGAATCTGGGCACGGGAGCCCTGCTCAAGGGATTCGGCGGCGACTCGGGCGAGGACGAATTCCGCATCGACAACGACGGGTCGCTCCAGGTGAGGCCCGATACGGAGCTCTTCTTCCCCGCATCTCTTGCCCGGCTGACCCCCGCGGCGGGCCCACTCACGCTGCTCTACCAGCCGGACGGGAGAGTCATTGTCGACGGCCCGTTTGGCAATGGCGAGCTTCAGATCAGCCTCCCCGTTCCGGCGGTGCTGTACGGCCAGCCCATCGAAATCGAGACGATCACGATCTACTGTCAGACGGATTGGATGACAACGAACACCACACGGGTTGCCCTCTGGAAGCAGGACGTCGATGGCACCCCCTCGCTGATCATGGATCTCTTCACGGGAGTGTGCTCCGTCACGCCCGGCGGGGGGTATTCCTTCTCCCCGGTGTCCAACAACATGCTGGATGCCTCGACCGGCGCGTTGTCCCTCGAACTCGACATCCACATCGATTACTACGACGATGAGATCACGCTGGGCGCCGTCAAACTGACCCTCGATACGCACGATGGCTACTAGCCCGGGAGGTGCGCCATGAAACACGCTGCCCTGCTCATGGTTGTGGCCATCCTGCTGCTGACGATCTCCAGTGCGGTGGCCATGTCCTCGGCCAACTACCGGCTCGATTGGTTTACGCCACTCAACACCGGCGCCGGGGGTGGCATGGCCTCGGCCAGCTATGCGGCCAGCATAACCGTCGGCCAAACAGCGATCGGCGAGGCATCCAGCCCCAGCTACGGCACGGGGTTGGGGTTCTGGTACGGGCTGCTCGACTGGTTCAAGGTGCATCTGCCGCTGGTGTTGCGCAACTATCCGTAGGTCGCGGGTTCGCCCGAGGCCGCACGAGATCTGTGTCGTTGCAGGAGCGCGCCGCCCGGCAGCGCAGGGGCACGCCACGGCGTGCCCCAACAGGTCATAGCCTGGCAGGCGCATCCCAGCCATGCTGTGTCACAGCTGCATGCGCAACAACCGAATGAATGCAACACCGGCGACCCTCATCGGGTCGCCGGTGTCATTCTCGGTACTTCGCGGCGGGCAGAGCTACTCAGCCCGTGCGCCCAGGCGCCCGTCGAGCATCATCACCGCCGGGATGTGAGTCCCGGCCAGCTTGAGCATTTCGACCACCTGGGAGGCGTTCCTTTCCTCCTCGACCTGCTCGTCGATGAACCACTTGAGCATAGACATCGTCGCGTAGTCGTTCTCCTTGGCGGCGGCGGCATACAGGCTGTTGATCATGCCGGTCACCTTCTGCTCATGGGCATACGCCTGCTCGAAGATGTCGAGCAGCCCCTTGAACTCCGCCGGCGGCTGAGCGATGGCCTGCAGCGTAACGCGTCCGCCGCGGTCGAACACGTAGTCGTACAACCTCATCGCGTGTTCTTGTTCCTCCCCGGCCTGCATGCGCATCCACTTGGCCGCACCCGGGAAGTTGTTCGCCTCGCAGTAGGCCGCCATGGCCAGGTACATGTAGCCAGAGTAAAGCTCGTTCTTGACCTGTTCATTGATCGCGTCCTGCAACGTCTTGCCCAGCACCATCGGAACCTCCCTATTAAGACCAGTTGTGCGAAACGGACGTGCCGTCGGGGGGATGCGGTCGAATTCGTACCGCTTGGCCCAATGGGTATGTTACCGCGTCGCAGGCTCCGCGCCTAGGGTGACGCCCAGGATGGGTCAATTCAATTCCGAGCGCAGGGTCTGGATTGGGCTCCATCGATGGGCATTCGTTTTCAGCCGCCGCACCTCATGCCTTCAAGCTCGGCTGCCGAGCGCCTTGCTTGGCCCCCGCAGCGAAAGGGGAGAATACCCAAGAACTCTCCGTGTTCTCCCCGGCCTGCGCCTATGGCAGGCAGTGTTCTTCGTGTTGAAAAGCGCTACAGCTCTCGCTCGTAGGAGCGGTGCATCTTGTAGAAGTCGATACCCAGTTCGGCCAGCTCACGCTGCATCTTGTCGTTCTCGACCCCGACTTGCACCAAGTCGGCGTGGGCGAAACCACCCTCGTGAACGCTTTTCTCTAGCTCGCTGAACAGTAGCGCCGTCCCGCCCAGCCCGCGATACTTCTCGATAATGCCCGCGCCATTGATGTTGATCCACTTCGTGCGGCGCAATTCGATCAGCAGGTCCAGCCAGCCTAGCGGCCACAGCCGGCCGCGCGTCCGCTGCACGGCGGCCGACACATCCGGGTAGGCGAAGAGGAAACCCACCGGCTGCGCGTCCTTCATCACGATCTTGATCAGCCGCGGGTCGGCGAACCACAGCAGTTGTTCGGCCAGCGCCGCGACCTCCTCGTCGTTGAGGGGCACCCCGCCCGGCGTGCCACCCAGGGCATCGTTGTAGAGTTGCTGCAGTTGCGGCACGAGCGAGCGCAGGTCCCGCCGCGAACGGTAGCGCACCACGCGCAGCCCGCGGCGCTGCTGCACCGCCCGGGCAACCTGGTGCACCCTTTCGGGCAGCCGATACGAGCCGCCCAGATATCCGGAGACGATTTCGCCGCTGGTGTGGAAACCGGCCGCCTCGACCAGGGCCGGATAGTACCGCAGGTTGTAGGGAATGCCGAAGGCCGGGCGGTGTTCGAACCCGCGCACCAGCATCCCTAGGCCATCAAAGGGCGTCATCCCTTTGGGGCCGAGCATCTTGTTCAACCCGCGCCGGCGGGCCCAGGCGAACCCGGCTTCGAACAGGGCCTGAGCCGCCTCGCGATTGTCCTCGCATTCAAAAAGGAAGAAGAACGCCGTGCGCGCCTTGTTGA
>MGOA01000094.1 GCA_001796965.1 Chloroflexi bacterium RBG_16_64_43 | reverse complement strand
TGCGGGACTGACTCCGCCGCACTCCTTCCGCCCTCGCCATGAAAACCCTGCGCTTCTACCCACTGATCACGGCTGCATTCGTCACGGCCTTGGTGATCTCGAATATCATCGCCGCTAAGCTGGCGCAGTTCGGTTCGCTCGTGCTTCCGGCAGCAGTTATCCTGTTCCCTATCACGTATATCATCGGCGATGTCTTAACCGAGGTGTACGGGTATGCCCGTGCGCGCCAGGTCATATGGACCGGCTTCGCCTGCAACGTGGTGGCGGTTGGGGCAATCTGGTTGGGGGGGTACCTGCCGCCGGCCGTCTTCTGGAACGCGGGGGCGTACAGCGGGCCGGCAGAAGCGCAGCAAGCGTACTGGGCGATTCTCGGCTCGACGCCGCGCCTCCTGGCTGCCTCCTTGGCAGCCTATCTGGTCGGCGAGTTCCTAAACTCGCTGGTGCTGGCGCGGTTGAAAGTTGCCACCGCCGGCCGCTGGTTGTGGCTGCGCACGATTCTGTCCACCGTGGTCGGGCAGGGCGCCGACTCGACAGTCTTCATCACGGCCGCTTTCGCGGGAGTGTTGCCGGCAAGCGCGATCGGAGTCACGATCCTATCGCAGTGGCTTACCAAGAGCGCCTATGAAGCATTGGCGACGCCTCTGACCTATTGGGTGGTCAACCGCCTGAAGCGCGCCGAGCAACTGGACGTATTTGACGCCAGCACCGACTTCAGTCCCTTCGGTCTGCGATCGTAGAGGGGTCGACCAACCAGGTTGGCGGCGCGAGCGTCACTTCTCCATTGACTTAATCCCCAATTTGCATCCACAAAGTGGTGTATAATTAACTTGCCCACGATTGGGCAGGGCTGGCTCAATCCCGTCTCGCCTGACCTCCGCCAGCGCGTCGCAAGCCTCCGACCATCGCTCGTCGCTGACGAGGGGATTCCAGGCGATGTGGCATCGGGGCCACCCACAACCTCGACCGCGGTTTCTCCGCCGCTGCATTCGGCGCGAGGACCTTCCCAACAAGGCCATGGTGGATCTACCGCTTGGTCGACTTGCGGCGTCCACCGTGGCTGCCCGCGGTAGCGACCCCACCGTACGGACAATCCGATCTGACGATTCGCTCGCGCGCCATCCCGGGGGCGCGCCCTTCCGACATCCGCATGCCCGAGGCAGGTTGGCCCGGCCGTTCATCCCACTCTCCAGGGAGGGTCCCAATGTTGCATAGACGTTCTCTCCTCTTCCGGCTTACCGGTGTCATCGTGGCCGCCTCGATCCTCTTAGGCCTTGTGCCTCTGGGGGTCTCGGCCGGGCCGAACGCGCAGCGTGAGTGGACTCCGACGCCGCCGCGCGAGACGCTGCCTCCACCGCCGCCGCCACCCCAAAACACTCGCCCGCCGACGCGCATACCCACCAAGACCCCGACACCCACTGCGACGCGCCCGCCGACGCCAACCTTCACCTCGACTCCCACGAGGGTGCTCGCGGACTCGCCCGCGGCTACTCTCTTCGTTCAGGGATGCGATCCCGCCCCTTCTGATGTCTCGGTGAGCTTCCTGCCGCTGGGCATGCTCGGCGCGCCTGATGCGTTCGATCCAAGCGGGATGGTGCGTGGAGTGGGAGTCCATCCCGGAGGAGCGCCGGGGATGTTCGTCTTCCCGCCTATCCCGGGAGAAGCCGGCCGGCTATACGAGGTGAATGTAGATGTAGATTCCCCCGAGTGTGATCCGCCCACGAAGCCCGAGCCCGAGTACTGGACCCCGGGCGACGAACTGATCCTGTTCATCATCGAGGGGCCACAACCGGAACTGCTCGGGTCGAGCCTGGGAGGCAAGGCACCCGGCTACCAGAATGAAATCTACCAGGGCGTCTGGGTCGACACGGTCTATTACTTCGGATCGCTCCAGGGAAAGAATCAGGTGTTTGCCTGGCAAGACCAGCTCGGTGCGGACGGCGGGCTCTTGCAGGCTTCAGTTTTTCCTTATGAGGGCAAGGGCGACCCGCAAGCGCCGGGAGGACTAGTCAAAACCTGGGAAGTGGATTGCGCCAACTGTGTGTTTACCGTTGACGTCTCGGCGCTGGCCGCATACCAGCCTATCCAGCCGAAGCCGGAGATACCGACGGCCAAAGCCGGGCAGGGCAGCGGCTTCGCCAAGGCGATCGCCTCGCTGATCAAAACCTTCTCGGAGGGGGTCAACAACGCGCTCTCGCTGGTGGGGATCGAGAATCCGTTTCCGGGCGGGGGGGATCAGTCGGCGGGGCAGGGCAATCAGTTGAGCCAAGGCGCCGTGGCGGAGGTTAGCCAGAAAGGCCCGCTGCTGGCTATGCCCGATTTCTACTTCCGCGTGGTGCCGCGCAAGGGAGGCATCTTCATCGCGCCGGTGTCGACAATCGTGCGCCTGCATTGGGATGGCGACACGCAATCTCCGCTCGACATGGACCTCTCGTGCCTTTCGAACCCGAACAAACCCACTTGCCCTCCGACCCCGACGCCCGCGCCCAAGCCGTACATCATCGACATCGTTGCCTATCACGGGTGGATCGCGCCAAAGGATGGCCACGGTGGCTGCTACATCGTGACCAAGACCACGGAAGTTCTGTTTGGGTTCGATGTCGTCACCTACAAGGAGGGCACGCCGATCTGCAAACCTCCGCCAAAGGAAAAAGGTCTACTCGAAGTGCTGGGCGATCTGCTGGTGGATGGGCTGGGCGCTCTGAGCGAGGCATACAACTCCCTGCAGGATGCGGTTGTTTCGCTTGTCGCCAACTTTGTGCCCTCCGGCTGGTGCGACAACTCCTGCCTCAAATCGCTGCTCAAGGTCGGACTGGCAGCGATCGGCTTGCCCCCGAGCATTCCGAATTTCGCGGAAGTCCTCAACGGAGGGATGGACTACTTCGCCGAGTACCTCGCCGAGCAGGCCGTCGCCTCGGTGGGCATCCCTCCCGAGCTAACCGAGGGCCTGACCGGCGCGGCGCTGGAGGCGGCCAAGGAGAAGTTCAAAGAAGAACTGCAGGCCCAGATCAAGCAGGGGCTGCAGGACGGCCTGGAAGAGATGGAATACGCGCTTTCGAAGTCGGTGAGCTACGTTCCGGATGGTGTGCCGGTCAAGCCGGACCCGCTCGGCGACTACCAAATGCCCATGATCACGCTGCGCATCACCCGCGATGCGACAGTGCCCGAATCGGCCGACGTCTGCAAGGGAAGCCCTCCCTACCTGGGCAAGGGCAATATCACCCTCATCCCGCTGGTGACAGCCAAGATTTCACCCAGCGGCGGCAAGTTCTCATCGGGACCCGATTTGAAGGATGGGCAGCAATACCCGTTGTACGAGCAGAAGGGGGTGCCGCTTCCCGACCTCGCGCTTGGTGAGTGGATCGAGGTCCCGCTGGTTCTGAAGCCGGCGATCTTGTGGGGTGTGCCGGGCGGGTACAACATCTGGGATGAGGCCAGCAAGGCCTGGTCGGTGCTGTACTACAACGGTGAGCTCAATCTGTGGGCGACTAACCCCTGCGCCAAGGGAGATTCGATCTCGCTGCCGGCGGTGCAGTCGTACTGATCGCCGCGGCTGAGCCGCAATCGCTCGCAGGATGATCCAATGCAAAGACCGGGGCAGTGCGTGGATGGATGACGCGCTGCCCCGATTGCCGCATCGAGCGAAACACCCGCGGCGGCGGGAGCGGCTGCGCGCCTGAGCGAGTAAGGCATATTCTCCACCCGGTTCCCGGCGCGCTCGCGGGTTTGAAGGCTCTGGCGCGCTGGGGCGTCTCGACCTACAATAGCGGCGTGTCGCGTTGTCTCACATCGTCACCAGGGAGATGTAGCGATGGACGACCCGTATCAACGCCTCGCTGAGCGCCTGAACACCATCCCTAATGGGTACCCGTCGACGCCAGAGGGCCTCGAACTCGAGATCCTGCGGCGCATCTTCACGCCTGAAGAGGCGGCGCTGGCGGCGCAGCTCAAGTTGACCCTGGAGACGGCAGGCCAGGTGGCCGAGCGCCTGGGCAGCGACCCGGGCGAAATGCGGGCGCTGCTCAAGACGATGGTGCGCAAAGGGCAGATCGACGCGCGCCCGCTCGAGAAGGAGCTTGGCTTCCGACTGATGCCGTTCATCGTGGGCATCTACGAGGCCCAGGTGGGCAACTTGGATGGCGAGCTCGCCGAAATCTTCGAGCGCTACTACAAGCAGGCGCTCGGTGCGGCGCTCTCGATGCAGCCGCCCATCCACCGAGTGGTACCCATCGGCGCGAGCGTCAAGGTCGATATGGAGATCCGCCCCTACGAAAGCGTGGCCGACTTGGTGGCGGGCGCCAAGGCATGGGGCGTTTTGGATTGCATCTGCCGTAAGCAGAAGTCGCTGCTGGGCCAGGCATGCGGCCACCCGATCGACGTGTGCATGGGCCTTTCGGCGATGCCCAACTACTTCGACCACAACCCGGTCATCCGCGCTGTGTCGCAGGAAGAGGCGATGAACACCCTGCGCCGCGCGGCGCAGGCGGGCCTGGTGCATTCGCTGAGTAACTACCAGCGAGGCTTGTGGTACATCTGCAACTGCTGCACCTGTTCGTGCGGCATCCTGCGCGGCATTTCGGAACTGGGTATCGCCAACGCCGTTGCGCGCTCGGCTTTCGTCAATCAGGTGGATACCGACCTGTGCCAGGGATGCGAACTGTGCGTGGATCAGTGCCCGTTCCACGCGTTGCAGATGGTGGATCGCCTGGCGCAGGTTGAAGACGGCCGCTGCGTTGGCTGCGGCGTGTGCGCAGCAGCCTGCCCGGACGGCGCGCTGGCGCTCGTGCGCCGGCCGACAGCGGAGGCCGAGGTGCCCATGGGCTCGATCAAGGACTGGATGATCGCCCGCGCCACGCAGCGCGGGGTGGATCTGAGCACACTGCTGTAGCGCCCATGACAGTTGCGCGGCGCAGCGTCCTGCGTTTGTCGATCGTCTTCGGCCTGCTGCTCGCGTGCCGCCTCGCTTCTCCCACAGCGGAGACTCCCCCGGCCACTCCGACGTTTGCGAGCCTCGCGCCCGGTGACCACGAGCTGCGGCTAGTGAACGACGGGAGGGATCGCTCGTACGCATTGCATGTGCCCGCCGGGTTGGACGCAGCCCAGCCCGTGGCGCTGGTACTTGCCTTTCATGGTGGGCTTGGCACGGCTTCGTACATGCCCGCCCTCACAGGCTTCAGCCGCAAAGCGGATCGCGAAGGATTCCTGGTGGCCTACCCGAACGGGACCGGGGCTCTCGATGACCGGCTGTTCACCTGGAACGGCGGGACCTGCTGCGGTTACGCCACGCGTGAGAACGTCGACGACACCGGCTTCGTGCGCGCGGTAATTGACGACATCGCGTCACGCTTGCCCGTCGACCCCCGGCGTATCTTTGCCACGGGCATCTCGAACGGCGGAATCCTTTCGTACCGGTTGGCGTGCGAGATGGCGGATCGCGTGGCAGCCATCGGCTCAGTCGCCGGAACGCAAAACCTACCCGGATGTGCGCCGAGCGCACCGGTCTCCATCCTGCACATTCACGGCACCGCCGATCAGCATCTGCCGTTTGAAGGTGGCGTGGGACCCGAGTCTCTGGCCGGCGTGGACTTTGCCTCAGTGGCGGACTCCATCAACTTCTGGCAGCGTGCCGACCAGTGCCCTGCCGAGGCGATGATCGCGGTTTCCGGAATCGTGACACACACAACATACGCGCCTTGCGCTGCGGGCTCAGCGGTCGAGCTCTATGCGATCGAGGGCGGGGGACATGCTTGGCCGGGCGGCATCGCCGCGTGGCAAGGGGGCGACCCGCCGCCGATGGAGCTAAATGCCACCGACGTTTTGTGGTCCTTCTTCGCCGCGCATCCCAAACCTTAAACTCACCTCCACTTGATGCGAATCCAACCCCCAACTGGGGAGAGGGCATAGCACGCATTTCCATTGCCTGCCTGCGAACGGAATGGGCACGAGTTACCGCGCACGGGCCACTGCCATCGGGATTCTCCGCTCTTTCGCGGGCTTGCTGGTAGTTCCTGCTCGGGGGCAGGCTGGCGACATCGGCCTGCTTTGAGCGGCGCGAATAAGTGCAATCGGCTCGAGCGGTCTTGCGCGGCATAGCAACAAGGGGCCGCCCCCAGCGGGGCAGCCTCCATGAATACGGTCCGGCCGACCGCGATATCCGAGGCTATTGCGGGAGCGCGAATTCCCACTCGCAGTATGAGGT
>MGOA01000093.1 GCA_001796965.1 Chloroflexi bacterium RBG_16_64_43 | reverse complement strand
CCCGGCGCCCATGGTGATCTCGAAATCGACTTTGTTGGCGGCGCTGTCGAAATCCGCCGATCGATACTCGTCGCCCGAGCGCGCAAAGCGCGCGCTGTCGACGGTTGTGCCCGTCAGACCGGTGACCCGGAACCGGCCGGCCACGCCCGGCGGGACGCGCAGCGCGAGCGAGGCGGCTCCCGCCTCGACCTTTCCGCGCACCAGCCCCGCCGCCGCCGGCAGGCTGATGGTCGTGTTGCTGGCCCCAGACTTCACGCGCAGGTCCGTCACGCGCAAGTCGTTAAGGTTCAAGCGCGCCTCGTTGGCGCCCATCTCGAGGTCGAGTGTCAGCGGTACCTCGCGAGTGAGCTCGACCGTCCAATCCAACGACCGGCCCGGTCCCCACATCCACGGCGAATGACCGAACACATCCGCCGGCACGGAAAGTTCCGCCTCCAGCACGTCGCCCTGGCGCGTCTCGCGATGCGCCAGACCGCCCACGAAGGTGCCGCGCACGAGTTCCCCGCTGGCCGCGCCCGAACCGAGGGTCAGCCGCCCGGCCCCGTGGCGCAAGCGGAGCGCCGCCCGTGAGCTCCCGCCCAGCGGGATGGAAGCGGCCTCGCTCGCCAATTCACGACGCAACACCCCTCCGAGAAGGAACCACACGCCCAGCACGATCAACATCACCGCGGGCACAAACGCCCACACGTTGACCGAGATCACACCCAGGTTATTCAGAAACAACAAGCTGCCGATAACGATCAGGATGATCGCCCAGAACATTGCTCCCCAGCGCATCGCTTCCTCCTACGAGAACTGAAACTCGATGATCGGCTCAGCGTCGCCCAATGAACGAGCGCAGCAACACCACCACCCCTAGCCCGATGAGCAGCACCGGCCAGTACGGCCCGAACAGGCCCAGGCCGCCGAACACCGAACCGAAGACGAAGAAGAGAATCAAGCTGATGAACATCATCCACAGGCCGCCAGTGATCGATTCGCGTGGCTTCTCACCCAGGATGCCCATGAGCAGCGTGCCAACTCCGATGAAGCCGGGGATGAGAGGCCACGCGTAGGCCCAGCTGTCCCAATTGCCGGTGGCGTTCTGCCAGTACAGCAGCCCGCCAATGCCGCCCACGATACAAGCCGGCACGGCCAGACCTGGGGCACCCGTCAGAAGGCCGAGGATGAAGAGGAAGACGCCCCAGCCGATGACCCACAGCGGCCAGGAGTACTCGATGCGCAGCCAGCGCGACAACTCGGGCACGATCTGTCCAGCCAGAAACATCACACCGAGCGCAATGAGAATGATCCCGCCTGCTAGGGCCGTTCTACGTTGCCTTTCCATGGAAACCTCCAGTCGTGCAGATGTTAGGTCCGGTCCAGAGACAACCCCAGGGTCAGTCCAGCCCTCGATAATGTAACCCTGCCGCAGCCAACCGGTTGCCACGCGGTGGGCATTTGGCTGCGGTTACATGCTCATTTACGCGTGGCGCGGGTGACAGTTGCTGGGTTCTCAGGATTGATGTCATCCGTCGACCCTGTAACAAGCCAGCTCGCGGAATCGGGCGATTCCGGCCGCAGTTTTCGCACGCCGGCAGATCGGGTAGGAATTCCATGGCCCACCGCGGCTGATCAATTCAACAAGAGGACTGCGCCAGAAACCACGGCGAGTAGCACCAGCAGCAGCGTAACTCCGACAAGCCCCCAGCGTCCCAGGCGCGGATTGGATGCAGCCCATGCTTGACCAGCTCGCGTCGAGGCGCCGAGATAGAGGATGCCCATGATTATGAGAAACCACCCTGCACCACTGTCATTCCAGACAAGTGCAAGTCCCACAATAAACGACGCGATCGCGGCTAGCCACAACCATGTCCTTTGACGGCTGTTCATCCGATCCTTCCTTCGCTTTCGCTCTCGCACCGCCGCAACGCCCATGTGCGGCTTCAGGTCCCATGGTTGTTTGACATTGTGTCGCGCGGCCGGTGCTGACCTCATACTAGGGCATGCCAGACAGCCTATCCAGCCACAAAAGTGCCAGTCCCATCTCTTCCTGCCCGAAGATTCCGCGCATCGAAATCCAACAAAAGGTGTAGGCACGAAATCGAACCTCCGAGCGAGTTGTGTATAATTGCGACCGAAAACATCGACATACCATTTCGCCGACAAGACAAAGTGGACTGGAGCGACGAATGACACTAAGAAGGTTGCAGCTCGTTATCGGCATGGGACTCGCAGGGACGCTGGCTTGCAGCTCGCCTTTCGGGCTCCTGGGCGGCGGCAATGCGACGCCCGCCTCAAATGGGCCGGAGACGATCGCCACCGCCCCGCCCTTCCCGGTGGCCTCTGGCGCCGAGTGCCTGGTCGGGACATGGGAGTTGGCGGATCTTTCTGAATTCATGGCCTCCGTACTGCCTCCCCAGAGCGAAGGTACGCTGACCTACAAGGGCACCGCGGGCACGGCTTTTTACACGTTCAATTCCGACGGGACAGCCGGGGTCCAGGCCGACCAGCTGAAGGTCGACTATCAGCTCGGCGGCGGTCTCAACCTCGATATCCAGGTGAGCCTCAATGGCCACGGCACGGCAGACTACTCCGTTGCTGAGGGCAACTTGCTCTCGACCACCAATGTCAATATCGACGACTTGGCAATGGCGCTCACCATGGGCGGGATGCCCACCGGCGACGGCTCAACTTTGGGCGGCATGGTTCCTTTCTTCGGGGAAACGGCCTCGGCCACACCCTTCACCTGCACTCCCACGACGCTGACCTACACGCCGGTAACTGAGGGCGCGCAAGCGGTTGTCTTCACCCGCATCGCTCCCTGAAATAGGCTTGCTGGAAGATGGATCGCGGGGCAGGTCTGAGACCTGCCCCGCGCTTTTCACCGCATTCGGACTCCAGAACGTTGCCGGTTGGCTCCCAAACCGGGGCGTTACAGCGGCCGGCACACCAAGGCCTCCACCCCGAGACCCCACAGACTCACACTCCGGCGGGCGCTCACCTCGAACGCGGATGCCGCCAACCAATCACGCGGGCGGATGGGCCGGCAGTCGAGCACGCGCGGCCAGCGCGCATGGGCCCAGGTGTAGATGGAGTTGACGGCGGCGGACCCGGCCTCACTCGACAGGCAGACCAGGCCCATCCGCCCGCCGCGGCGCAGCACGCGCCGGCATTCCCCGAGCGCGATGGGAATCTCCGCCGCCTCGAGCAATTCCAGCGTGAAGCACAGGAAAAGCGCATCCATGCTCGCGGCGCACAACGGCAGGCGCAGCGCATCCCCACAGGCCAAGCCGATGCGGGACGTGCGGCGCGCGCTACACAGTCGCCGCTGCGCCACGCGTGCCATCCCCCGCGAAAGATCGACGCCCCATACGCGGCCGCGTTCGGCCACCGCCTCGCTGATTTCAACCAGGGCCCTCCCGGTTCCGAAGCCCACTTCCAAGACGCGCTCGCCCGGCTGCAGGGCAAGCGCCTTGATTGCGGCAGCGCGCAGCGCGTTCTCCTGCCCGGCGGTCAGCAGGTCGTACCATGGGCTAAGGGAATCGTACCAGCCGCGCGAGCGGGCAAGCATGTTGGTCTCTACCCGCCGGGGGGATTCTTCGCGTGCGACCCCGTTTCTCATGGCCCCATCCGGCGCAGGGCGGCTCACGCGGCAATCACAACGCAATGACCTTATCGGCTCTCCATTGCGCTTCGAGGATGTCGCCCATCCCTCCGACCACGCCCACCCGCAAGTCATCAGCCAATTCGAAGAAGTTGACACACGTCGAACAGGCCACCAGGCGAACCCCCTTGGCCTCTAACGCCTTGAGCTCCTCGATCACCGGAGAGGCGGAGCTCACCAGATGGACGCCAGCCCCGTAGAAACAGATGGCTCGCGGAAGCATCTCATTTTGCAGAAGCAGGCCAAAGTAGCTCTGGATGAGCCTGTGGCGCAGTTCAGCGGGCCCCTCGCCCATTCCGTCGCGGGCGACCACGACGACCGTGGCCAGGGCTTTCTCGCTAGTTGGCATTTCGCCTCCTTACTTCAGATTCTCCTGGCGAAGAGATGCGCCCGCCCGTGCCTGAAGCCCACTGTTCGAGTCCCGCCAAATGGTGTCGGTGTGACCCTGAGCGGCGAGTACACGAGAGGGGCGGCAATCGCCGCCCCACTCGCCTCGTCTCCCCTTTCCTGCGCACTCGAGGTTGCGCGGTGGCTCAGGCAGGCGCGAAGTGACGGATATCGTTGATCGATCCGCTGCGCTCCTTGGCCGGGCGAAACACTGCCTTCACCGCCAACCCCACGCGCGCGTTTTCCGGGGTCACACCCTCCAGGTTGTGCATGAGCACGCCGGAGGCTCCACCCAGCCGGACCAGGCCGACCCACCGCGGCTTTGCCAGCCGTTGGCCCGAGGGGTCGAGGTGCACCTCGGTGAATGAGCGCAACTCGCCCTCCAGTCCAATCTCCAGCCAGGCCTGCTCGCCCAGGTGCGCCAGGCAGCGCTCGCAGTACATCCGCGCCGGCACGTAAGTGTAGTCACAGTGCGCACAGCGCGTACCGTAGATCTTGCCCTCTTTCAACCCATGCAGAAAACGCTCCCCAGCGACCCCGGCGGTATAGCGGTGCTCCAAGGGGATCGAACCGTGCCACACGCCGGCTTGTACCGGATGCTCGAGCGAATGCAGAGTGCCCATGAGGTCTTCTCCCATTCCGCCGGCAGGCTCAGCCGATCGGTTTGAAGTAGCGGATATCGGTGATCGAGCCCTCGCGTTCAGCGGCCGGCTTCCACACCGCCTGCACGCGCATCCCGATCGCCACCGCCTTGGGCTCCACTTCGCCCAGCATGTGCAGGATGCCCATGCCGGGAGAAGCGCCGTCGATGACCACCACCGCGGGCATCTCGGGCTGCTCGAGCCGCACCATATCCCAGCGCACATTCGAGAGCGAGAAGGTCTTGACCCATCCGGTGTTTTGGAGTTCGACCCACTCGTCTGTTGGACGGAAGCACTCCTCGCAAAACATGCGCGGTGGGATGAGCGTTCGACGGCAGCGGTTGCAGCGCCGTGCGAGGAGCTTGCCCTGCTTGAGGCCATGCAGGAACCCACCAATCGCTACACCGGTATCCCAGGCATAGTCTGCCTTGAGGGCCCAGTGCTCGACGAGAACTTTGTGCTCGCTGAAGTCCTTCTCCGATAGCCCGCGTGTCGGGAAAACGTGTTGTTCCATGGCATCCTCCCTCAGCGCCCCATGACCACGACCGTGCCGACTTGCATCAGATCGCCCCAGGCTTGGGCCACCCCTCGGCGCGGGTCGCCCGGCACCTGGCGCGCACCCGCCTCGCCGCGCAGCTGCCAGAACAATTCGGCGACCTTCATCATGCCGGCCGCTGCGATCGGGTTGCCCACACCCAACAGGCCGCCCGAGGGACACACCGGCAGGTTTCCGGTGCGCTGGGTGACCCCGGCAGCGGTGGCTTCGGGCGCCTTGCCCTTGGGGAAGAGCATCAATCCCTCCAAGTGGTGCAGCTCTTTGTAGTCGAAGGGATCGTAGGGCTCGGCGATCTGGATCTGCTTGTGCGGCTCGGTGATGCCGGCCATGCGATAGGCCATACGCGCGGCTTCTTCCACGTAGGTGGGGTACGCCAGATCGCGGTCGGTCCAGTACGCAGTATCCAGGTTCCAGCCCACGCCTTCGATCCAGACCGGCTTGGAGGTGATGCGCCGGGCGACGGCCTCGGAGGCCAGCACCAGCGCCACCGCGCCATCCGTCACCGGGCTCACGTCCAGGCGCTGCACCGGCCAGGCCAACACCTCCGAGTCGAGAATGTCCTTGAGGGTGATGTTGCGATCGCCCAGGAGCGAGGCTGGGTGATCGGCCGCGTTGCGCTTGTTCTTCACCGCCACCTGGGCGATGTCTTCCTTCTTGAGGCCATAGTGCTGCATGTAGGCGTTCATCTCCAGAGCGAAGATCCACAGCAGGTTCGGCTTGAGTGCGCGTTCGGTGAAGTTGTCGAAGATGGTCAGGAAGGCGCCTTGCGGGTGCGGCTGCACCGGCGACATCTTCTCCTCACACACGACCAGGCAAATGTCGAACAGGCCCGAGGCCACGTGGTACCAGCCCTGGGCCGGGGCGAACACTCCCGTGCCGCCGCCCACGTAGCCGCGCATATAGGGCTTGCCCCATGCGCCGGCGCCGTCGGAAAGCCACTCGGCTTTCATGTGCACGCCGTCAAAAGCATCCGGGGCCGTGCCCATGACCACCGCTTCGACCTGATCCAGTGTGAGCTCGCACGATTCGAGGGCCTTGCTCGCGGCTTCGAAGGCGAGTTCGCGTCCCGTTTCGAGCGCGCGGCGGACGAATTTGGTCATCCCCGCGCCCACGACTGCCACTCGTC
>MGOA01000092.1:3641-8114 GCA_001796965.1 Chloroflexi bacterium RBG_16_64_43 | reverse complement strand
GGGTCTGCTTTATGAAAGACAACCAGCGATGCCCTTCATACTCAGCGCGGCGCTCACCGCGGTGGGCATTCTATTGACGATTCGATTCGCGCCGAGGAGGGACCGGCACAGCATAGTGCCGGATGGGGCCGGCTAGGCGCGCGAGGGCAGAGAAGAGGTGCGGCCCGCTGCGGACATGCTCCGGGCCGCACGACCCGGCCGCCGAGAAGCCGCGGGGCCGCGGTGGGTATCGAGCGCAAAAAGGAGGCAGCATGCAATCGATCTTCGAATGGGGAGCCCGTTTGGTCTTGGCGGTGCAAGGCATGGGATCGTGGGCGCTCGTCCCGATGAAGTTATTCTCGTTTCTTGGCACGGAGGAATTCTTCCTTGTCCTGATCACTTTGTTGTATTGGTGCGTGAGCGCGCCGCTCGGCATCCGCCTGACCTTTGCCCTCCTGGCGGCGGATACGACCAGCGGGCTGCTCAAGCTCGCTTTCCATACCCCGCGTCCGTTCTGGACCAACGCCAGTGTGGACGTGCGCGCGATTGAAACTTCGTATGGCATGCCCTCCGGCCATGCGCTGATCGCGAGCACGGTTTGGCCCTACGTCGCCTATCGCCTGCGGCGGGCTTGGGCCTGGGTGGCGGCCATCGTGCTGGTCGCGCTCATCTCGCTCTCGCGCATGTACCTGGGTGTGCATTTCCCGCACGACGTCCTCGCAGGCTGGCTCTTCGGTGCGCTGCTGCTGGCGCTCTACATCTGGGCCGAGCGCACGATGGCCCCGCGCCTGGCGAAGGCGAGCCTGGCCCGGCAACTACTGGTGGCCGTCGCGGCCTCGGCGTTGGTGCTGCTCCTGGGCGCATTGGTTCTCATGGCCATTGCCACAGTGACGGACCCGCCAGCCTGGGTGGAAGCGCTGCGCCGGGTGGTGCCGCCGGAGGACATCGCAATCCCGCGCGATCCTTCTGGGCTCATCTCGGATGCTGGCTTGATCCTCGGAATGGGGGTCGGCCTAGCGCTGGCCCGACGCTCAGCACGGTTCGATGCGGGCGGAGCGTTGTGGAAACGGGCGCTGCGCTACCTCGTCGGCTTGGCAGGGGTCCTGCTCTTTTGGCGTGGCCTGACGCTCGTCTTCCCGAGTGGGCTGGATGGCCTGGGGATGTTGCTGCGATACGTGCGCTACGCGCTCACCGGGCTGTGGGCGGTGTATCTGGCGCCGCTTGTCTTCCTCAAACTGAAGCTGGCGGAGCGCGCTTCGTAGAGGACACGGGTGGGGGCGCGGCGGTGGGAGGGGGCGCGCTCCACACGGCGTTCGGTTAAAGATGTTCGGGCACGGTATGCCGTGCCCGAACTTGATTCCAGGTGAGCAGGCGCTTCAGGCCTTCGGGTCCTGTTCCTCGCGCACGAACCACCTCCCGCGGCGATCGCCGGCTTCCTTGGGCGCCCGATCGAAATAGATCAAGAAAACTCGCCCGGCGGAGGAGGTGCGCACGCGGAAGAAATCGCGGCCCACGCCCCACGAACCGCGCCGCTTGGCCGCCTGCGCGTGCGCTTCTTGCATGTTCTCGGCAAATCGGCCGCGCCGCTCGTAATCGTGCCATTCCTCGAGCAATACGGCCACCTCGAAACGCTCCCCGCGCCAGGTGAAGGCGGCCGGGCAACCGGGCTTCTTCGACAGGAGTGGATCCTGGTCGAACTCCGCCTCAATCGGCTCACCGATGAAGTGGGCCTCGCCGGCTGAACTGCTCACGCCCGAACCTCACCTGGCCATCCGCTGCCGAAAGAGCTGGTCATTTGCCGGCGATGAAGTCATCGGTCCGCTGGCGGGCCTCGTCGTCAGTGAACTGCTTGGGGGGAGTCTTCATGAAGTACGAGGAGGGCCCGATCACCGCCCCCTTCACGCCGCGATCGAGCGCCAGCTTGGCGCACCGCACGGCATCGATAACCACGCCGGCCGAGTTCGGCGAATCCCACACTTCCAGTTTGAGCTCCACCTCCAGCGGCACGTTGCCGAAGGTGGTGCCTTCCATGCGGATGTAGCACATCTTGCGGTCGGTCAGCCACGGCACGTAATCGCTCGGCCCAACGTGGACGTTTTCGGGCGGCAGCGCGTAGGGCAGCTGCGAGGTGACGGCGCCGGTCTTGGAGATCTTCTTGGATTCCAGCCGCTCGCGCTCGAGCATGTTGAGGAAATCGGTGTTGCCGCCGAAGTTGAGCTGGTAGGTGCGGTCGAGGCGCACACCCCGATCGACGAACAGGTTGGTCAACGCGCGATGAACGATCGTGGCGCCCACTTGGCTCTTGATGTCATCGCCGATGATGGGCAACCCGCGTTCCTCGAAGCGTTTCTGCCAGTAGCTCTGGCTGGCAATGAAGACCGGGATGCAGTTGACCATGGCGCACCCGGCCTCGAGGATCTGCTCGACGTACCACTTGGTGGCCATCTCGGAGCCCACCGGAAGATAGCTCACCACGACGTCGGTCTTGGTTTCCTTGAGGATGCGCACGATGTCATCGGTCGGCCCGGGGGCTTTCTTGACCACCTCGGAAAGATACTTGCCCAGGCCGTCGTGAGTCATGCCGCGGGAGACCGGCACGCCGAGCTTGGCTACCTCGGCAAAGCGGTAGGTGTTGTTCGGATAGGCGTAAATCGCCTCCGCCAAATCCTTGCCCACTTTGCCTTCGACGACATCGAAGGCCGCGGTGAACTCGATATCTCCGATGTGATAACCGCCTAGGTTGGCGTGCATCAAGCCGGGGATGAACACCCCGTCGGCGGCGTCACGATAGAACTGTACGCCCTGCACCAGAGATGAGGCGCAGTTGCCCACGCCGATGATGGCCACACGGACTTTCTTCTCCTCCGACATGCATTCCTCCTCGAACAGCGGGCACGCTGCGTGTGGTGCGGCGAAGCGGCTATGCTATAATCTCGCCACGTCTGCAATGAGTATGAATCCCGCCCTGGCCGTCGACCGTGTGCAGCGCCTTGAGCGCCTGCTTGAGATCAGCCGGGTGCTTGCCACCACGCGCGATCTCCCTCCGCTCTTGAAGGCGGTTGTCGACGCAGCCACGGTACTCACCGACAGTGAAGTCTCCTGCATCTTCCTTTACGACCCCGAAGCCCAACAGTTGCGCCTGGAGTTCGCTCCCTGGCTGACCCCGGAGGCCACTCAGGCCATCTCGGTGCCCCTCGATCACAGCATCGCCGGGCAGGTGTTCCGCCGTAAGCGCCCGGCGGTGCTGCAAGTGCGCGGCCAGGATTCGCGCCCATTGCAGGCCCTGGGGCAGCAACTGGGCTTGCCCACGCGCTCGGTGCTGGCCGTGCCCCTTATCTTTCGCGACAAAGCCATCGGCGTGCTCAAGGCCATGAACAAGGGCGGGGGTTCAGATTATACCGGGGATGACGGTTCCATTCTAGAGACGCTGTCGGTACTGGCGGCGACGGCCATCGGCAACGTGCGGCTGGTGGAGGATGTGCAGGCGGCCTACCATCAGCTCTCCAGCCTCGACCAGGCCAAGTCCGACTTCATCGCGATTGCCTCGCACGAATTCCGCACGCCGCTTGGGCTGATCCTCGGGCATGCCACCTTCCTGCGCGAGGGGGCCAAGCCGGAGGTGCTTGAGCAACTGGATGTCATCATTCGCAACGCCGAACGCCTGAAGAAGATCGTCGAGGATCTCTCGCGCCTCAATCAACTGGACCAGGGCACGACCGAACTGCGCCTGGAGGTCTTTTCAGTTCAGGAATTCCTCGACGAATTGGTGCATGGGTATGAGTCCACGGCCACCGAACGCTACATCTCGTTGAACGACGAGGTTACGCCGGTGGGGATGCTGGTCGAGGCGGATCGCGAGAAGATCCAAATCGCCTTGAGCAACCTGCTCGACAACGCGCTCTCGTTTACCGGTCCGGGCGGCCACGTCTTGGTGGGAGCTCGCCAGGTACCGGCGGCCACCGGCGAGCGGATCGGGTGGGTCGAGTTCGAGGTGGTCGACGACGGGATCGGCATTGCGGCGGACAAACTGCAGCGCATCTTCGACCGCTTCTATCAGGTGGGCTCGCACCTGCGCCGGCGACGGGGCGGATTGGGGCTGGGGTTGTCGGTCGCCAAGTCGATGGTCGAACGTCATAAAGGGCGCATCTGGGCGGAGAGCCTGGTGGGAAAAGGCAGCCGCTTCGCCTTCCGGGTCCCTGAACGTCAGAGGCCCAGCCGTGGTGAGGGCGGCGCGGGCGCGTCGTGAGCGGTGCGACCCATAGCTGCGATATAATGGGTCGTCGACGGGGCGTGGCTCAGTTCGGTAGAGCGCACGGTTCGGGTCCGTGAGGTCCCGGGTTCAAATCCCGGCGCCCCGACTAGAGAGGCCACTCGCAGCGCGAGTGGCCTTATCCATTCTCTGCGCGAGACGCACGGCGGCTACCTGGAAGAGGGCATAGCATGCATTACGCGTGGTCGGTGGCGTATGGCATTGGCACTTTTCGCCGCCACGGA
>MGOA01000092.1:3320-3630 GCA_001796965.1 Chloroflexi bacterium RBG_16_64_43 | reverse complement strand
ACGCACGGCGGCTACCTGGAAGAGGGCATAGCATGCATTACGCGTGGTCGGTGGCGTGTGGCATGAGCACTTATCGTCGGCACGGACGAGCGCTCTAGCGTACCTGCGCAGGCTCGCCGGCGAGGTGTTCGTGCATGACGACGATGCGATGAGACGCTGCCTCAGTGTAGTTGCGGAAGAACGTCCCGCCTCACCCCCTGCCCCGGATTGACATTCTCCCATCAAGACTCTTGCTCACTGGGGGAGGGGTAAAGGGTGGGGGTAAGGGCCGGTCGCCCTGTTCCATAGACTTCCACAGGAAGGAGTGGCT
>MGOA01000092.1:0-3301 GCA_001796965.1 Chloroflexi bacterium RBG_16_64_43 | reverse complement strand
GGCTTCGTTTGATATCATGCGCAGCCGTACCCCGGGAGGGCGCACGCTCACCATGAGACATCAGGAGGCACAATGAAACTAATGATCGTGTTGGCGCAACTGACGATCATGGCGGGTCTCGCTGCATGCGGCGTAGCCTCCCCAGCGCCAACGGCTGTGGCCACATCCGTCGAATCCGGGCTCGCTACGGCCGTACCCACCACCATCGCGGCGGGCGCACCGCTCAGCATGAATTCAACCTCGGATGAGATTCGACTGCGCATGCTGATGAGCCACATCTACTGGAGTCGATTGTGGATCGATTCCACCTTAACCGCCTACCTCCCGGACCCCGTCGCTGTGCGCCAGCAACTGTGGGTAGATCAGACCACATCGAGCTTCCGATTGCTCAGCGGCCCGCAGGAGGGAAAGGCCGGCCGCATGACGGTTGCCAACGGCGCGCAGATTCGCATGTTGGATTTCGGGACAGGTCAGGCGGAAACGCAGACGCAGACGCTTGTTGCTCCGGGGGACTTCAATCCCTCGGCGGTCGTGTCGGACACGATCGTGCCCCATCCGCTGGCGGGCCAAATCGGCGCTCGCCTTGCCAGCCTGGTCTTCCCCACGGAATTGGCCCAGCGTGGGGGAAGCTACGTTGCGACCCGCGCGGAGACGGTCGCCGGGCGAGCCGCCCTCGTTGTCGATTGGTTCCGCCAGGAGGGCATGCGGCCGAGCCGCTACTGGGTGGATGTCGAAACGGGGGTCATCCTGCGGGCTGAAGAGTTCGGCAAAGCCGGCGGCGAGCAGGTTGAGAGCGAGCTCTTGGTGCAGCAAATCGCCTACGACGGGGACTTCGCCTCAGGTTTGTTCGAGCTGGAGCCAGCCACAACGCCGATGTTCAGCGACGCATTCGGAAACCCGCTCGACGCAAACGCCCAGCCGCCGACCGCACCCATAGACGACCCGCTGGGCGTCGTCTACCTGACGCGGCCCTCGGGCCCTGGAGATACGCAACTCGAGTTCATGCGCTTGCCGGCAAGTTGCCTGGTTGGCTTGGCGTCTTGCGCCGAACCCGTGGTCCTGTCGTCGCCCTTCGAATTGCCGTATATCGAGGCCAGCGGGTCGATCGCCTGGTCACCCAACGGCAAACTGGCGGCGTTTGCCTTTCCGCGCGGGAAGCCTCGACCGGGCGGGTCACTTTACCTGTTCGAGGCGGAGACAGGCACGTGGCGCCTGATCGCGGAGTTCCCGCAGATTGACGTACCGCTCTTCACCTCCAAGGGTGATTGGATTGCGTTCCGCATCCAGGATGAGAGCGGAGTCGAGCAGGAGTACGCGGTGCGGGCCGACGGCACGGGACTGCGAAACCTGACGGCGAGCAGCGCCTTGCCCGAGGCCGATCGTCCGTACGTGGTCGACGGATGGATTGGCGACAACGTCATCCTTCGTTCCGGACGACCAGGGCAAGAGGGAAACGTGTACCTGGTGCGGGCCAGTGATGGCGCCGTGCGGTCGCTCTTTGCGTCGCAACTCACCAAATCTATGTTTGTGCCCTCTCCGGATGGCAGCCTGCTAGCCTGGGCAGAATTTGACACGGCCTCCCAAGCCAACACGCTCAAGGTCATCGCGCCGGATGGCAGCACCTACCGAGAGCTGGCGACGTTTCAAGGGACGCTCTACCCTATCACATGGTCGCCGCAGATCACCTACCTGGCTTTCAATGTCTACGGGGCACCCAACTCAGTTGGGGACGAGGTTTACATCATCCGCCGCGATGGGCGCGACCTGCGCCAAGTATTGCGAAGTGACGGCGTCCAGCGCCTCTTGTTTTCGCCGGATGGGATGTACTTGATTGTTGCTGCACCAGGTATCGATCCGCTCGTGGCGATCGACTTGACGACGAATGCTGTTCACGTTCTGCGACTCGGGCAGACAGAGCCTGACCACACTTGGCGGCTGGTGGGGTGGGCGGCTCGGTGACCCCGCCTCCGGTCACTGCGATGTAGACGAACGCCCGATGGTCATTACTCCCAGCGGAATGTCTTTGCCGAGACGACAATGCCCACCAGAAGCAGGCCGGCAAGCACGCCGACATCCAACAGGTGATCTCCCCAGGGCTGACCCATCCACAGGCCGCCCAGCAGGTTGACCACATAGGTCAGGGGGATGAAGGCCGACACCTTCTGGACGGCTGCGGGCAGCAGCTCGACCGTGAAAAACGCGCCGGAAAGGAGCAGCATCGGGTACAGCAGAACCATCCCAACAACCCAGGCGCTGCGCACCGTGGGCATGGTGCCGGCCAGGATGAATCCGATGCCGAAGAAACTCAGGCTGCTCAGGGCGAAGCCCGCCAACAGGCTGAATGCGTTGCCCTCGAAGCGCACGTGGTAGACCAGTACTCCGGCGGCAACCAGCAAGAACATACCCAGGGCGGTCATCGTGAAGACCACGATCACTTGCGCGACCAGGACGACCAGCGGACTGACCGGCGTGGTCCGCAGGCGGCGCAGGATGCCCTTCTCCCGGTAGGTGGACATCGTCATGGTGGTGGACATCAGCCCTGCGACGCAGATAATCATGGCCGTAAGGCCAGGGATGGAGGCGTCGATCGTTCTCTGACCGCCGTACTGTGGCGTGGGTTCGTTGCCTGAGATAGCGCCGAACAGCAGCAGGTACATCAAGGGGAAGACCAGCGTGAAGAATGCGCTCATTGGCTCACGCAGGAACAGCATGGCTTCCATCCAGGTCATTCTCAATAGGCCCTTCATCGCACACCTCATTCCCTCATCGCGCGGCCGGTCAGGTTCAGGAAGACATCTTCCAGGGTCGGCTGTTCAGTGCGCAGCTCTCGGAACTGAATTCCCTGCCCGCTCAGCAGGCCGACCACTTCGCTGACCAGCGGGACCTTGCGTCCGTTCCTGCCGCGCGAGGTCACCCGCTGGCCCTGTACCTCAACCCGCGCCCCGCCCGTCAGGGCTTTTTCGAACCCGGCGGGAAGCGTCCCCTCCAGAGTAAAGACAACCCGTTCCTCGGCGCCCAGGCTGCGGATCAGGGAGGCCGGGGTGTCCAACGCCACGATCTTGCCGTGGTCGAGGATCGCGACCCGGTCGCACAGGATTTCTGCCTCCTCCATGAAGTGGGTCGTTAGCAGCACTGTCTTGCCCTTGGCGCGCACCTCGCGCACCAGATCCCAGATGGCATGCCGCGCTTGGGGATCCAGGCCAGTGGTCAGCTCATCTAGGAAGATCAGTTCTGGATCCGGAAGAAGAGCCAGGGCAATGAACAGGCGCTGCTTCTGCCCGCCGGACAACTTGGCGAAGGC
>MGOA01000091.1 GCA_001796965.1 Chloroflexi bacterium RBG_16_64_43 | reverse complement strand
CGCCATCGGGGGGGGCGTTGCTCTTGAGATTGTGGAGCACGGCCACACGCAATGGGCGTTTGGCCGCTGCGCGCGCGGCAGAGCCCGGGGGGCGCCGCCCGAGCTCGCGCGCATGTGGAAGTTCGGATTCGGACTCGGACACACAACCTCTCTTCCGTACAGGACAAGCGAGCGCTCGGCGGGCGGCTGGCCCGCCGGCGGAGCTGTTAGAGATCCGCCTCGGGTAAAGTGTGGCGCTTGGGTTTGCCCGAGCCGATTCCCAGGGGATCCCATTTGCCGCTGTCTTGGTTAAGGCGGTGCTGGCCGCCGCCCCGGCCGTGCACCAGCTCGAAGCCCTGAGGTTCGATGGTTAGCCGCTCCCCATCCAAGAGCCCGGTGATACCGGCCTGCCCCGGTTCAGGGCGCTTGGCCTGACAGTACTTGCAGGTGGCCGGGTCGTGGGCCGTGTACTCGATGGGCTCTTCGTAGGTGGTGATGAACCCCTCGTAGTTGCGCAGGATAATCTTATGGTCCGACATGCTGACCAAGTAGTTGGGCGAAATCGGGATCTTCCCGCCGCCTTGTGGCGCATCGATGACGTATTGCGGGACAGCGAAGCCGGACGTGTGGCCGCGCAGCGCTTCCAGAATCTCGATGCCCTTGCCCACCGGCGTGCGGAAGTGGCCCGCCCCTTCAACCTCATCGCACTGGTAGAGGTAGTACGGGCGCACCCGGATGCGCACCAGGTCCTGCACCAGGCGGCGCTGGATGTGGGGGCAATCGTTGACTCCGGCCAGCAGCACCGATTGATTGCCCAACGGGATTCCGGCACGAGTCAGTCGGTCGGTGGCCCCGGCCAATTCCTCGGTGATTTCATTCGAATGATTGACGTGAATGTTCATCCACACGGGATGGTAGCGCGCGAGCATTTCGCACAGCTCATCATCCACGCGCATCGGCATGAACACCGGCACGCGCGTGCCCAGCCGGACGATTTCGATGTGCGGGATAGTGCGCAGGCGGGCGATCAGGCTTTCGAGCAGCTTGGGGGCAAGCGTCAGCGGGTCGCCGCCCGAAAGCAGGACGTCGCGCACCTGGGGGGTGCGCTCAAGATAGGCAAACATCGCATCATAGTCGGTCCGCGAGAATTGAGCCGTTGGATCCCCCACGATGCGCGAGCGTGTGCAATAGCGGCAGTAGGAGGCGCACTGAGTCGTGACCAGCATCAGCACCCGGTCCGGGTAGCGATGCACCAGCCCTGGCACCGGCGAATGCCGGTCCTCCGCCAGCGAGTCCTCCATCATGGAGGTGAAGGGAACCATCTCGCCGGCGGTGGGGATAACCTGCCGGCGGATCGGATCGTTCGGGTCTTGCGGGTCGATGAGGGAGATGAAATAGGGAGTGATGTCGACGCGAAAGAGGCCGCTCGAAGAGAGCGCCCGCTGCTCGCTCTCCGTCAGCGGAATCACCTGTCCGATCTCTTCCGCGGTGTTGAGGCGGTGGCTCAACTGCCATCGCCAGTCGTTCCATTGGGCTTGGGGCACGTCGGCAAAGGCCGCCGCCCGCTGCGATCGAAATGCCGTTCCGCTCATATCCTCTCCCACATCTCGTCGGTTACTGCAAACATGGTAGGCCGTACCGCTTTGCTGCTGCTCGGGTTAGCGCGATGGAACCGGAGCGTGGGGGCTGATTTGAGTAATCTTCTGCAGCAGTTTTGCGCGCGTGCGCACGTCTTTCGTCTCCATCAGGCGTTTGCGCAGTAAGCGTACCTTCAGGCGCCGCTGGCGGCGCCGACGCAGCTCACGTTGTCGTTCAACATTCGGCATTCGACCCTCCCGAGTGACATCGAATTGGTGATCCTTCGCAGTATATCGCCTTTTGACGGCCCAGACTAGGGTTGCCGGCCGACTCGGGCGGCGAACCTCCGCCCGCGCAGGCTGGTCGCGTGCGGCCCGTCATTCCTAATGGCATGCCAAACCGATCCTGTCACGCGTTGCAGCGGATGTGAGAGCTATCGCAATCCCTTTCGGTGGTCCTTTCAGGCACTTGGTATAATTCGTCTCTCAGGTGAGGCGTTCGAGCGTTGCGGGCTCATCTCCCGCGGCGCTTCGCCTGGAGGTTGGGCGTCTCGCAAGGAACCCACCGGCTCCTGTTTTGGCCCAGGAGTCGGTTCTATTTAGGAGACCGGTCATGGATCTCAAAGCACTGACGGGCGAGATGAACCGCTTCGTCGAGGCGAAGGGCTGGTACGCGCCAGACAGCCCGCGCCCGCAGACTCCGCGCAATCTCGCCACCTCCATGGCGATCGAGGCGGCGGAAGTCCTCGAACATTTCCAGTGGGGCGAGGCCTCCGCCTCTGGAGTGGAGGACGAACTGGCCGATGTGGCCCTGTACTTGTTGCAGCTGGCCCACTGCCTCCACATCGACCTCGAGGCGGCGGTCCTGGCCAAGCTCGCCGCCAACTACTCTCGCCACTGGGACGGTTAGGGCCGCCATGCCCTTGCGCCGCTTGTGCCCCACGAAACCCGTCGGAGTCCTTGCCCTGAGCGACGACGTTTCGGAGCTGCTCTACAGTCCGCACGTCACCACCCTCGAGGCGAAGGTCGACCTGGTGCTCAGTTGCGGCGATCTACCGCTTGAGTATCTCGAGTATGTTGTCAGCATGCTCAATGTTCCGCTCTACTTCGTCATGGGCAACCATGACGGGCGCGGGTATTGGCGCTCCGACGGAACGCACGCTCACTTCCCGCAAGGATGCGTTCACCTGGAAGGTCGCTGCGTAACCGATTCGGGATTGCTCATTGCCGGGCTGGGGGGCAGTATCCGATATGGCCCGCAGGCTTCTAATCAATACTCGGAAAGCGAGATGTGGCGGCGCGTGCTGCAGTTGGCCCTGCGCTTGTGGGTCAACCGTCTAACTTACGGCCGCGCGCTCGACATCCTCATCTCGCATTCGGCGCCGCGCGGGATCAACGACGGCCCGGACGCGGCCCACCGCGGGTTCGCCTCGCTGCTGTGGCTTCTGCGCATGGCGCGCCCCCGCTGGCATTTGCACGGGCATACCACCACCGTTTATGGCCGCCCGGCGCCGTCAATGCGCTACGAGGACAGCCAAGTGCTCTTCATCCCGCCCTATCGGTTGCTGGAATGGGAGAGTTGAGGTGAACGACCTGTTCAAACGCGCGCCGACCGACATGCTGGATCGTTCGACCGGGGATTTCTTCAATGCCCGCCGGCGGGCCTTCTTCTCGGGCGTCATGGCGTTTCTGCGCCGGCGCCCCAACCGCCTGCTCTCATTCGATGAGGTGCAAGGGCGGCTCCACCTGGGCGGGCCGATCTATCGCGGGCTGCAGACCGTCCGCGTGCACAGCATCGTCGGCAGCCTCAACCGCTACCAGGACTTCGACCGCAAGTTCATGCCGATCCATTCGCACCTGGCCACGCGCTGGATGCGGGTTAACCGCGCCTGGTACGCAGAGACGGGGCTGCCGCCGGTCGTTCTCTACAAGGTGGGCGAAGTCTTTTTCGTGGTCGACGGCAACCATCGCGTGTCGGTCGCGCGCGAGCAAGGCCAGGAATACATCGAGGCCGAGGTACGCGAGTATTCGGTGCGGGTGCCGCTGAGTGCCGACCTGCGCCCGGAAGACCTCGAGAACCTGGGAGCGCAGGTGGAGTTCTACGAACGCAGCGGGCTCGACCGCTTGTGTCCCCAAACCGACCTGCACGTCACGATCCTGGGCGGCTACGAACGCCTGCTCGAGCACATCGCCACCCACCGCTACTTCATGGGCCTCGACTTGCGACGTCCGGTCGGCGAGGAGGAGGCCGTCGTCCACTGGTGCAAGTCGGTCTACCAGCCGGTGCGGCGAGCCATCGACGAAAGCGGGATCATGGCCGCTTTCCCGGAGCGCACGACGGCCGATATGTACTTGTGGGTCATGGATCACCGCCATTTCCTGCTCGAGCACAAAGGAACCAAGTCGATCGGCATCGTTGAGTCGGCACGCAATTTCATCGAGCATCTGCGGGAGGGCGACATCTCGCCCCCCGAGTGAACACGGAGGAGAGGCCTTGGCGCACAACAACGCCCGCACGGTATCGGTTTTCGGGGGCTCGGCGCCCGCCGCCGAATCGCCGGCCTACGAGGCGGCGCGGCACATGGGCCGGCTGCTGGGCGAGGCCGGGTGGCGCGTGGCCACCGGCGGTTACGAAGGTACGATGGAGGCCGTGAGCCGCGGCGCCGCCGAAGCCGGCGCGCCGGTTGTGGGAGTGGTTTGCGAGGTCTTTGAGCGCGCCGGGCTGCGACCCAATCCGTGGGTGGGCGACGTGGTACGCCTGGGCACGCTTCGCGAGCGTCTATACTATCTGGTGCGTGAATGCGACGCGGCCCTCGCACTCTCGGGAGGCATCGGAACGCTATCGGAAGTTGCGTTTGCCTGGAGTATGCTCCAAGCCGGCGAGATTCCTCCCAAGCCTCTATTGCTTGTCGGGCCGGCGTGGAATCGGGCTGTGGACGCATTCCTGGAGTGCCACGCCGGCATGGTCCGGCCCAGGGACCTCGAGCTACTCACATTGTGTCCCACTGCGGAGGACGCCGCCCAGGAACTTGCCCGTCGCATCGGACCATCGTCGCGCTCACACGCTCTTTAGCCATCGCACCGGGAGAGGGAATCATGTCTGACGAGAAGCTGCCCGCACGCCAAGAGGACTTCAACGAGTGGTACAACCAGATCGTCGTGCGAGCCGAACTGGCGGACTACGCCCCGGTCCGCGGCTGCATGGTGGTCCGGCCTTACGGCTGGGCATTATGGGAGAACATCACCGCCGCTCTCGACCGGCGCTTCAAGGCGACGGGACATCTGAACGCGGGTTTTCCGATGTTCATCCCTAAGTCCTTCCTCGAACGCGAGAAGGAACACGTGGAAGGGTTCTCCCCGGAGCTGGCGGTTGTCACCATCGGCGGCGGAGAGGTGCTCGAAGAGCCGCTGGTAGTGCGCCCCACCTCCGAGACCATCATAGGGCACATGTACGCTAAGTGGATCAAATCCTATCGCGACTTGCCGGTCCTGATCAACTTGTGGAACAGCGTGGTGCGGTGGGAGAAGCGCACCAAACTCTTCTTGCGAACAACGGAATTCTACTGGCAGGAGGGTCACACCGCGCACGCCACCGCAGACGAGGCGGAAGCCGAAACCCGCCGCATGCTAGACGTCTACGTGGACTTCGCCGTCAACGACGCCGCCATCCCGGTCATTCCCGGCCTCAAGAGCCAGACAGAAAAGTTCGCCGGGGCACAGCGCTCGTATTCGATCGAGGCCATGATGGGCGACGGGAAGGCGCTACAATCCGGCACCTCGCACAACTTGGGGGATAACTTCGCCCGGGCTTTCAACATCCAGTACCTGGATGCGCAAAACGTGCTTCAGTTCTGTTCGACAACCTCCTGGGGCCTTTCGACACGATTCATCGGCGCGATCATCATGGTGCATGGGGACGACACGGGCCTGATCTTGCCGCCCAAGTTGGCTCCCTACCAAGTCGTCGTTGTCCCGATCTACAAGAACGACGACGAGCGCAGCCTGGTCTTGGGCGAAGTGGATCGACTGGCAGGGGAGTTGGGAGACCTGCGGGTCACCATCGACCGCCGCGAAGGGTTGACCCCTGGATTCAAGTTCAATGAGTGGGAAATGCGCGGCGTTCCGCTGCGGCTCGAACTCGGGCCGCGGGATATTGCCGGGCAATCGGTGACCCTCGCCCGTCGCGATCGGCCAGGCAAGAGCGGCAAGACCTCCGTTCCAAGGCAGGGACTCGCGGCGCACATCGGGGAGGCACTGGCCGACATTCAGGCCTCACTCTATGACCGCGCATTGGAAGCGCGCCGCGCTCGTACGCACGAACCAAAGGATTTCGCCGAGTTCGCCCAGGTGGTTGAGCAGGGCTTCGCGTTTTCCTGGTGGTGCGGGCGCAGCGAGTGCGAAGCAGAGATCCAAGAGAAGACCAAGGCCACGACGCGCTGCATTCCGTTCGATCAACCCTCGGGCAGCGGGGCGTGCATTCATTGCGGACAGACGTCGCAGAGCAAAGCCATCTTCGCCCGCGCCTACTGAGGCCCTATGCCGTCCATTGACCTGGATGCCCTGCGGCGTTGGAGCCAGCATCTCGGCGATCTGATCGTCGAGCCGCAGGCATTCGCCGCCGCGCTCAGGGGCCGATTCGAGTCGCACTCGAACCGGTTGCTGCGGCGTGGCCCATCGCTCGCTCGCCACGGGAGCCTGCCCTCGTGGAACATCCCCACCGCCATGCTGAACGAAATCGAAGCGGTGATCCTGCCGCGCGCAGCCCGGCAACCCGAGGCCGCATTGCGTCTCGCCGATCACTTGTGGGCCATTCCTTCGCTCGAGGAAAAGAGCTTGGCCGCGCGGCTGCTGGAGGCCGCCGCCCGCCCCGAAGCAAGCCACATGCGCCTGGCGAGCTGGGTGCTGCAGACGCGCGACCGCTCGCTGCACGAAATCCTGGCGCACCACGCGGCGCGCCCCGTCCGTCGCGAGTCGCCGGATCTCTACCGCCAAGAAATTACCCATTGGCTGGCCGAGCGCAGTGTTGCCGGACGCCGGTTCGCCTGGCTCGCGTTGCACGAATGGATGGCTGAGGCTCCCTCCTCGGCCGCCATGCTCGCCTTCGAAGTGCTGGCGCGCGGGATGCGCGAGGACGATGTTGAGTGCGTGCGTTCGTCGCAGGCCGTGTTCGCGCAACTCGCCGCCTCACAACCAGCGGAACTATTACGCTGGGTGGAGGACCTGCCCGATCGCGATGCCCAGTTCATCGGGCGGCGTTGGCTGCGCGGCGCATTGCCGGGCCTTTCGCCGGAAATCAGAGACGCCGTCCGCGCCCGTATCGCTCAGGACGAGGTCGGCGTGCGCCGCGAGGATTGAGCATGCACCTGCCGAGGCTGGTCGATGGGTGCCCGAACGGCATTGCTCCCGGAAGGATTGGCTCCCTGGGAGCCCACGCATGACTCCGGAAAGCAGCCTGCACCTCACCTTGTGCACCCTCACTCTTCAACTCCCGGGGTGCCGTTCGCTCAAAGAAAAGCGCGGTCGGCTGGCCCCGCTTCTGGCCGGGCTGCGCCGGAAATTCGAATTGGCCGCCGCTGAAGTGGGCGCGCAGGATGCGTGGGCTACCTCGGTCGTGGCCTGCGCCGTGGTGAGCACTGACGTAACCCACAACCAGCGCGTGCTGCAAGCCGCCTTGGAGTGGATTTCTTCCCATCAGACGGATGTCGAGCTGAGTATGACCTCGGTCGAGGAGCGCTGAGGGGAAGCGCCTCCTGCGCAGCGATCGCAGCGGGCTCACTGCCCATCACGGATACGCCCCGCCCGTTTGGAGGCGGCGCGGGCCAACAGAAAGGACATGCCATGGATTTCGGATTGGCTGGAGCACGCGCGCTGGTGTGTGGCGCGAGCCGCGGACTTGGATACGCGACCGCGAATGCCCTGGCTGCCGAGGGTGCAATCGTCTCCCTCAATGGCCGCAATGTCGAAAGCCTCGAGCAGGCAGCGCGCCGCCTGCGCTCCTCGACAAGGGCCAAGGTCGTAGCGCTGGCCGCCGATGTGGCCACACCTGAGGGACCGGGTTCACTCGTGGCTCGCGCCATCGCCGAGATGGGCGGGCTGGATGTGCTCGTGACGAACTCGGCAGGGCCGCCGCCCGGCCGTTTCGACGAGCTGAATGACGCAGCGTGGGAAGCCGCCTTCGAATTGCTGGTCATGAGTTGCGTACGCCTGGTGCGGGCCGCCCTACCCGCGCTGCGGGCCTCACCCCGCGCGGTTGTACTGGCGATAGGTTCGTATGCGATCAAGCAGCCCTTGCCCAACCTGGTCCTTTCCAATTCGCTACGCGCGGCGGTGGCGGGGCTCATGAAATCGCTGGCCCTCGAACTCGGCGGCCAGGGTATTCGTTTCAACTGCATTCTGCCCGCCTGGACCGACACCGAGCGAGTACGTCAACTGATGCAGGATCGGGCGCAGCGGGCGGGGAGCACGGTCGAGGAGGAAACGCGCAAGCAGGCCAACGAGAGCCCGTTTGGCCGCATGGGGCAGCCGGAGGAGTTCGCCCGGGCGGCGGCTTTTTTGTGCTCGCCGGCCGCCTCGTACATCACCGGCGTGATGCTGACGGTGGATGGCGGCATGTACAAGGGCCTGTTCTAGCGCCAGCAGCGCGCGCCATAAACCTGGCTCACTAATTCCCCGATCCTCAGAGAGCCGGAGCTGACTTGAGTAGTCAGCCCCGGCGTGATTCTTGTTGGATCGGGCGAAGAACTCAACCGAGATGGCGCTTGGCTTCTTCCCACATCTGGTCTAGCTCCTCCAGGCCGAGCGTTCCGAGCGAAATGCCACGCGCACGGGCCTCGGCCTCCATCCTCTCGAACCGGCGGCGAAAGCGCTGGTTAGCCTCACGCAATGCCGATTCCGGCTCCACCTTCACCCAGCGGGCGAGATTCACGACCGCAAAAAGCAGGTCGCCCACTTCCTCGGCGCGTCGCACTTCATCCTCGGCGCCCTGCACCTCGCGTATCTCTTCCTGGACCTTTTCCAGCACGCCGCCCAACTCGAGCCAATCAAAACCAACCCGCGCCGCGCGCTGCTGGACCAAGTCCGCCTGGAGAAGCCCAACTCGAGCCAATCAAAACCAACCCGCGCCGCGCGCTGCTGGACCAAGTCCGCCTGGAGAAG
>MGOA01000090.1 GCA_001796965.1 Chloroflexi bacterium RBG_16_64_43 | reverse complement strand
GGTGGAGGCTTCGGTCGAGGGCCAGGCGATCGAGATCGCGTTCAACGTTAAATACTTGGTGGACGTGTTAAGCGTCGTCAAAACACCCAATGTGGCGCTCGAGACCACCGGCCCGGCCAGCCCGGGCGTCATCAAGCCGGTCGGTCAAGAGGACTTCCTGCACGTGATCATGCCCATGCACCTCGGCCGCTAACCGAATTCGCATTATTCGTCCGAAGTTGTTGAACCACAACACTACCTCACCCCCTACCCCCTCTCCGCCGCGCGGCGGTGGTAAGCAGGTCGGGGAGTGGCGGAGAGCGGAAGAGGTTATCAATGAGACGGGGGCCGAAGGCCCCCGTCTCAATGAAACTAGACCTCGCCCCTCCCCCGACTCAACGCATCATTTCGAACCCACCGCTCACCGGGGGAGGACTAAGGGGTGGGGGTGAGGGCCGGTCGCTCGTTACCCGCACGCTCCAAAGCAATTACGGCGCGTCTCCGACTCACGGCGCGCACATCGTGTTGGCCATAGGGATCGCCGCGATATCGACTGGGATGCCGAACGCTTCCTCGACTGCGCGGCCGTCCCACTCCACGGGCCGCGCCAGACCCAGTGCCCATGCCGCAGTGGCCGCCGTGTCCATCACGCTGATCGGCGCGTCGAGGCGTAGGCCCGGCACAACACCAGGGCCGGCGAGGATCCACGGCACGCTGGTGTCTTCGGGCATGTCACTGCCGTGAATGAGCCCGTGCCCGCCATGGTCGGCGGTGAGGATGATCAATGTGCTTTGGCTCAGGCCGTTGGCCTCGAGCCCCTCGAGTAAGGCGCCCACCGCTGTATCGGCGCGTTCGATCACACTTACCTGCTGCGGCGACATCCAGCCGTAAGTGTGGCCCACGCCATCAACCACCGGTAGGTGCACCAGCATCGCTTCGAAGCCCTGGCTCATCTCGCTCACCGCGCGCGCCGCCACATCCCGGTCGTGACCGGCCACATAGGCGAACACATCCGCCGTGCCGCGATGAACGATCTGGATGAGTTTCTCTTTGCCTACCACCATCACCGTGCGCCCGCCGGTGGCATGCACCAAGTCGAAGAGCGTGACGGCCTGCGTCTCGCCCAACTCGGGGCGGTAGTCGTTCCATGTAATCGCATGTTTCGCCAGACAAGAGGCGGAAATCATTGAGGCGTGCGCCATGAGCGTGGCGCTCGGCAGAATGGTCTGGGCGCTCAGGCTGCTCGCGCCGCGTTGCATTAAGCCGGCCAGCACGGGCATGCTCACCCGGTAGAGGGCGTCGGCGCGCAAGCCGTCGATGGTGATGATGAGCACGCGCGCGGCGAGCGGCGCGGGGGTGAGGCTAGGCTGAGGCGAGGGGGAGGGCGTGGGTGGCGGGGTGAGGCTTGGCGGTGGGCTTGCCGTGGCTACTGGGGCAGCCGACGGGAGGGGCGTCACGGTGGCGGCCGCGGCGCCGGGCAGGATGCAGCCCGCGCACAGCACCAGGATTAAGGAAATCTGCCCGGCGTGTTTCAAGCGCATACGTCGTCGCGCCAGCCGTGTTCGCCAATCAGCGGAACGAAACACACCGGCGTCACCTCTTTGCGTTCGAGCCCGGCCGATGTTCGGCGCCAGACCTCGAGCATCTGCGAGGTGGCCTCGCCCACGGGCAGCACCAGCGTGCCTCCGGGGGCGAGTTGGTCGAGCAGCGGTTGCGGCACATGCGGCGCACCCGCCGTCACAATAATCCCGTTGTAGGGCGCATGCCCCGCCAGGCCGAAAGTCCCGTCACCGATCACTACCTCGACGTTGCTGCAATGCAAGCGGGCCAGCACTTGGCGTGCATTAGTGGCGAGTTCGGCGTGGCGCTCGATGGGGAATACCTCGTGCGCGAGTAGGCTGAGCACAGCCGCCTGATACCCCGAGCCGGTGCCCACCTCGAGCACGCGTTCGTCCCCCTCCAAGCCCAGCACCTCGGTCATCAACGCCACGATGTAGGGCTGGGATATGGTCTGGTGGCTGCCGATGGGCAGCGGGGTATCGAGGTAGGCCTCGTGGCGCAGGTGTTCGGGCAGAAAGGCGTGGCGAGGAACGGCGCGCAGTGCAGCCAACACTCGCTCATCGTGGACGCCGCGCGCGACGATTTGTTCCTCGACCATGCGCTCACGCGCCATGGCGAACGGGTCGCCCGCTTCATGGATGGGCGGCTCGGGCGAAGGTCGTAACCAGTTCAATGCGCGCCAGTTCGGCATGCGCGGCGGCACATCTGCCTCCGCAGTGGGGTGCCTCGCGAGGCCGCGCGTCCGGCCTCAGGCGAATCGTTCTTCTTTCCACACATCAGCGCGGTTGTGGTAGCCGGCCTCTTCCCAGAAACCGAGACGATCATCGCGCATGAACTCGAGGCCACGCAGCCACTTGCCCCCTTCCAGAAGTACGGCGCCTGAAGATCCTGGCGCCCGGGCAATAGGCCGACGATCCCGCGCAGCGGGAAGCCGTGGTCCGGCGTGAGCGGCTGGCCGGCGTAGTACGTTGCCAGCAAGAAGGTCTCTGAAAGGGCAACCTCCAGCGGGATGTTGACCGTGAACCCGTATTCACAGTGCTGCATAAGAAAGCGGGCGGCGGGCTTGAGCCGGACAGCCCCCTGCTCGATGAGATCCTTGAGTGAGACGCCTTCCCACTCGGTGTCGAACTTGCTCCAGCGCGTGACGCAGTGGATATCCATGACCCGCCGCGTGCGCGGCAGCCGGCTGAATTCATCCCACGTCCAGCGTTTGGGTTGCTCCACCTCGCCGAAGACGCGCAAATCCCAAGTGGCCGGGTTGAATGCCGGCACCGGGCCGTAGTGCAGCACGGGGAACTTCTGAGTCAGCGCCTGCCCCGGGGGCAATCGCCCTTCGCGGCGGACGGCTTCTTCCGCCTGGCGCCGATCGATCGGCTTCTCGCTCATCGTTCCACCTTTTCCCCTTGGCCGCGCGGCGCGGCCGATACCTACCGATAAAATGGTGCAGGCTACTCGGTGAACACGGGCAAGTGGGCCAGGGCGACGATGTTCTGCCATTTCGCCCGTTCGCCTTCGGTGCAGATGGCTGCTTCCGCGCCAATTGTGGCGCCCGCCTTGTCTATCACCATGCGCATTCCTTGCAGGGTCGAGCCGGTGCTGATGACATCGTCGAGCAGCACCACCCGCTTGCCTGCGACCAACGCGCGGTCCTTCTCATCCAGGTAAAGCGTCTGGGAGGCGCCCGTGGTGATCGAATGCGTCTCGGCCTGCACACTGTCACCCATGTAGGGTTTGTAGGCCTTGCGCAGGACGACGTAGCCTTTGCCGGTAACCACCGACAGCGCGTGCGCCAGCGGAATGCTTTTGGCCTCAGCCGTCACCAGCAAGTCGAAGGAACGCCCCTCCAGACGGCGCGCCAGTTCCGCAGCGCAGCGCTGCACGAGTTCCGTGTCGCCCAAGATGTTGAGAATGGCGATCCGCACCCCCGGGGCAACCTCAAACAAGGGCAGCTCGCGCCGCAGTCCGGCCAAATCGACGGGATAGGTCTCGCGGGTGGGGCTCATCGGGCGCTCCTGGTTCCCCTGACGGCGAGGTGAGGGTAGAGCTGAACAGCGAGGGCAGGGGACCGCGAAGATTATATTCTCTTTCGGGGTCCATACCCATTGCGCTATCCATCCGCGGAGGATGCGGAGGCTGGGGGCAGCGCACGAGATCCACCGCTACCATGCCCGTGTGTGGGCACCAGCCGGGCAAACACCTTGGCAGCCGTGGTCAAACAGGTTATAAGGGAAGCCAGAGGTCCGATGACGTCATGAAACGATCGCTCATGCCCCTTCTCATCCTTGCCCTGTTTGTCCCGTTCGTTGCCCAGGCTCAAGCAGCGGTCGTCCTGGACCGGCTGCAGGTGAGCCTGTGGCCTGAGTACGATCGCCCGGGTGTGCTGGTGATCTATCGCGCCGTGCTACCAGCCGAGCAAGCCTTGCCGGTGGGCCTCGCGTTCCGCATTCCGGCGGCGGCAGGTGAGCCCAGCGCTGTGGCGTATCGCCAAGATGACCTCAACCTGATCAGCTTGCCCTATCAACGCCAGGTGGTGGGCGATCTGGCGCTAGTCACCTTTACCACCGGCGTGCGAGAGGTGCAGTTCGAATACTACGACCCCGGGCTGCAGGTACAAGGAAGCGACCACCGTTTTGTCTTCACATGGCCGGGCGACTACACCGTCGGCCAGTTCGCGGTCGAGGTGCAGCAACCTGTGCAAGCGACGGGCATCACTGTGAATCCCGCCCTGGGCAGCGGCACGCTCGGCACCGATGGTATGACTTACTTCAGCGCGACGCTGGGCGGCTTGGCAGCCGGTCAGACGCAGGTCGTCGAGCTGTCTTACGACAAAACGGGCAGCGGCCTGAGCTTCGAACGGCTGCAGCCGGTCGAACCGATCGAGCGTCCGGCTTCGCTGGGGGAGCGGTTGCTGGTCTGGCCCTACTGGCCGTGGGTTTTGGGTGCCCTGGGGGTAACGCTCGTGGCCGTGGCGGTGGCCTTCTTCGTGCGCGGGCGCCGGGCAGAGAGCAACGCGCGGGCGGGGCGGCTGCGGCACAGGCCGTCGATAGAGGGCGGAGCGCGCCTGTTCTGTCACAACTGTGGAGCACGGGCCGAGGCCCAGGCGGTCTTTTGCAGCATGTGCGGAACCAAACTGCGTCGCAATGATTGATGGTTTAGGCGATTCCAACCGGACTCTCATCCCCGCCTAATCTCGAACAGCGAGAATGGAGTCGCGCTTGTAAGAGCTTTCTCAATCGCAGGAGCGGGCGAGACGTCATCCAATTACTGGCGAGAAAGACGTGCGAATTGGAGGAGAATCGATTCATGGAAGCGACACACAACGATGCGCCGCGGGGGAATGGCCGACCGGCCTCCGGCGGGCGGACGAAATTCATCATTGGCGGCTTGTTGATTCTGGCTGCAGTCGGCTACTTGATCATCTCGTCGACGCAGGCAGCGGCGCAATACTTCCTTACGGTTGAAGAATTAGAGTCCAAAGCCTCCAGCGTGGGCAGCCGCAATGTCAAGGTGTCGGGAGCGGTCGTCGGCGAGTCGATTGCCTACGACCCGCAAAGCCTGACCCTTTCCTTCACCATTGCCAACGTGCCCGGCGACATCCAGGAGATCGAAGCCTCCGGCGGGCTGGCGGCGGCGCTCGAGGCGGCGGTCATGAATCCCTCGGCGGCGCGTATCCCCGTTGTCTACATCGGCCCCAAGCCGGACCTGATGCGCGACCAGGCGCAGGCCATTCTCACCGGACATTTGGGCGAGGACGGCATCTTCTACGCCGATGAAGTCCTGCTCAAGTGCCCCACCCGGTACGAGTCCGCGCTGCCCGAGCAATCCGGGTAGCGCGGCGCGCACGCGCCGTCCCGCGAACGACTGGCGCGTCCAGCGAGAGGAGCGCGAGAGTCCTCGAGCCGGCGCGCCAGTGTTGTTGTCTCCGGCTGGCGAGCTGAAGCAGAAAGGAAGCGCATGCTGGCGAACCTGGGTTTTGCAGTGCTGGTCATCACCCTGCTGGTTTCGATCTACGGCATCGCCGCTGCGTTGTACGGTGCACGCACAGGGCGCGAGGCGTGGGTGCTGAGTGCGCGCCAGGCGATGTTGCTGACCTGGCCGCTGGTGACCCTCTCGGCCTTGTGCCTGGTGGCCCTGCTGGTGACCAATCATTTCGAAGTGGAGTTTGTCTATTCGGTGACCAGCCGCAGCATGCCGGGCTACCTCAAGGCGACCGCTCTGTGGGGCGGTCAAGCCGGGTCGCTGCTCTTCTGGTCGTGGTTGATGGCAGCTTTCGCTTCGGCGGCCGGGCTCCGCCGCTGGGACCGCGACCGCGAGTTTCTGCCATGGGTGGTGGTCGTCGCTCTGGTGACGCTGGCTTTCTTTCTCAGCTTGATCATCCTCTTTGAGAACCCCTTTGCCCGGCTGTGGGCGGCGCCGGCCGGCGAGACGATCAAGGCCATGTTCGCCCCGAGCGGTGCGGTGCTGGTCACGCCTGGCGACGGGCAGGGGCTCAACCCGCTGTTGCGCCACCCCGGCATGATCATCCACCCGCCCATGCTTTACCTGGGGTTCGTCAGCTTCGTCATTCCGTATGCCTTCGGGATGGCCGCACTCATCACGCGCCGAACCGACGACCGGTGGATCCGCGTGACGCGGCGCTGGACGCTCGTGGCCTGGCTCTTCCTGTCGATGGGACTGGTGCTCGGCGGGCGCTGGGCCTACGACGTGCTCGGCTGGGGAGGTTACTGGGGCTGGGACCCGGTGGAGATTGCCGCCTTCATGCCGTGGTTGACTGGGACAGCCTTCCTGCATTCGGTGATGATCCAAGAGAAGCGCGGCATGCTCAAGCACTGGAACATGGTGCTGGTCATACTCACCTACTGCCTGGTCATCTTCGGCACCTTCCTCACACGCTCAGGCGTGCTCTCGTCGGTGCACGCCTTCGCCCAGTCGGCTATCGGCCCGGCGTTCTTCGGCTTCATCGGGCTGAGCTTTGCGGCCTCGCTGGCGCTTCTGCTCTCGCGCTGGAACGAACTGCGCGGTGAGAACCAACTTACCTCGCTGCTTTCGCGCGAGAACCTGTTCTTGTTGAACAACCTGCTCTTCGTCAGCATCCTGGTCGCCTGCTTCTGGGGCGTCATCTTCCCGCTCATCTCGGAACTGTTCACAGGTCAGAAAGTCACCGTTGGCCCGCCGTTCTACGAGCGCACGACGGGGCCGATGTTCGCGGGCCTCTTGCTGCTGATGGGCATTGCCCCGCTGAGCGCCTGGGGCCGCACCGCCGGGCGATCGTTGGGGCGGTTGATCGTCTGGCCGCTGGCGGCGTCGCTGGTCGTGCCGCTAGGGCTCGCACTGAGCGGGACGCACAACCCGGCGGCGTTGCTCGGTTTCTGGCTGGCCGCATTTGTCACGTTGGTGACGCTCTCCGAATTCTGGCGCGGCGCACTGGCGCGCCGGCGCATATACAAAGAAGCGCTTCCGGTGGCGCTGTGGAACCTGGCTGGACGCAACCGCCGTCGGTATGGCGGATATATCATTCACCTGGGTGTGGTGCTGATGGCCATCGGCATCATTGGCGTCGAGCTCTACCAACAAGAGACGCAAGGCACGCTAGCCGAAGGTCAGCAGATCACGCTCGGCAAGTACGTGATGACCTACGATTCGCTGGCCGAGTTCAACGCGCCCGACGACCGCCTGGTCGCCCGCGCCGTGACAACCATCTATCGCGACGGACAAAAGGTGGCCGAACTCTATCCGCGGCGCGACTTCTACTACGTCAGTCAGCAGCCCATGACCATCCCCGGCGTCTACAGCAGCCTCGAAGGCGATTTCTATGTGCTGCTTGTCGGATGGGAGCCCATTGGGTCGAGCGGGGCCACCTTCAAGATCTATCTCAACCCGCTGATCAATTTCCTTTGGGGTGGGTCGCTGGTGTTCATTTTGGGGACACTCGTCGCCGCCTGGCCGGATCGCGAGCGAGCACGCGCCACGGCCCGCGTGCCGGCTGGCGCGCTCGCGCAGCGGGCGAAATAGAACGGCCCCACGGAAGAGAGAAACTGTGACTTATCACCACCCTTCAACACTGGCGCGCGCCGCCCTAGTTCTTTTCGTGCTCGCGATCGGGCTGGCCGCCGTCGTTTCTTGGCCGGCCTCGCCCGCCCGGGCACAAGAGCCGACGCCTTCCGACAATCAGGTCAACGCCGTGGCCAAGCAGCTCTACTGCCCGGTGTGCGAGAACGTGCCGCTGGACGTGTGCCCGACCCAGGCCTGCGCTCAATGGCGCCAGACCATTCGCGAGAAACTGACTGCGGGGTGGAGCGAGCAGGAGATCAAGAACTACTTTGTCGAGCAATACGGAGCACGGGTACTCGCTGCGCCGCCGCCGCGCGGGCTTAGCTTGCTGGTCTACCTGTTGCCACCGCTGGCCTTTGTGGTTGGGGGGTACATTGTCTATCGCGCCGTGCGCACTTGGCGGCGCGCGGCCCGACCCAGAGCCTCACCGCCGCCCGCGGCCGAGGACGAGTACGCCCGCCGCATCGAAGAAGAACTGCGCCGACGAGAATGAGACATGTCTGATACGCCCGCACCTCCACTGCCTGCGCCGCGCGCGCGGAATCTCGGACGCCTGTTGCTGTGGAGTGGGTTGGCCGCGCTTATGGCCTTAGTGGGTTTCGGCCTGTACCGCACCCAAGCCGGCCCGGTCTCGAGCGGCCCGGCCCCCGATTTCACGCTGATCACCTTTGACGGAGAGACAATTCACCTGGCCGATCTTAAAGGTCAGGTCGTGGTCGTTAACTTTTGGGCCTCTTGGTGCAAGCCGTGCGAGGAGGAAGCCGCCACCCTGGAGGCCGGATGGCAGAAGTATCGCGATCAGGGCGTATCTTTCCTGGGTGTCGATTATGTGGACACGGAACCCGAGGCGCGTGCATATCTCACACGCTTCGGCATTACTTATCCCAACGGACCAGATCTGGGCACCCGCATCTCGCAAGCCTTCCGCATCCGCGGTGTTCCAGAAACATACTTTATCGATCGTCAGGGCACGCTCGTGCGCGTGAAGATCGGCCCGATTGATATGAATGAACTCCAATCCATCCTCGATCCGCTGGTGACACCCTAATGGACGTTGCCGCTCTCCTGACGGCGCTGGCCGTCCTCATCCTGGTGGCCATCTTCCTGGCCCAGCCGCTGCTGGGGCAGAGACCCGGTGCGCCGGGACGCGCGGCTGGGGTTTCCTCGTGGGAGGCCGAGGTGGACCGCACGATCGAGACCCTGCGCGAATTGGATTTCGACCGAGCCTTGGGCAAGATCCCCGAGGATGAGTACCCCGTGCGTCGGCAAGAGTTGGTGGCCCAGGGTGCCGATCAACTGCGCCGGCTGGATGAGGCCCGCGGCACGACCGGCCGCGCCCCAGGTGGACGCGAGCAAGCCCTCGAACGCGAAATCGCGGTGCGCCGCGCGCCCCGCGCGGAGCGTGACGCCGCGCTGGAAGATGAGATCAGGGCTCGCCGCGTTCTGCCCGCCCCGAACGGCGCGACGCGCAAAGCAGGCTTCTGCCCCGCTTGCGGGACGCCGGTTCAGGTGGGCGACAAGTTCTGCCCACATTGCGGCACCGCGTTGCGCCACGAAAAGACGACTTGATCGAGCGCCCTCGAGCGAGGATTCCCGTGCCCTTCCTTCTTCATGGCCATCACCCTGCACACGATCAATCGGGCGGCTGGCGCCGCGTGCTGGCACGGCCGCAAGGCGGCGCGATCGCCGTTCTGACCGCGGCGTTCCTGATACCACTTGGGCTGGCAGGTTGCTCACTCTCGGAGGACATCACGCCGCCGCCCGGGCTGGTCCAGCCCGCAGCCGCGACAGCCTCGTTCGCGACGGAACTACCTCCGACAGCCGGCCCCTCGGCCACGCCGGAGCCGGTTGAGCCGCCGACCTCTATCGATTTGCAGGCAGGCCGTGCGAAATTTCTCGACCACTGCGCAGCATGCCATGGGGAGCTCGGTCTGGGCGACGGCGAGCTTGCCGCACAGCTTTCGAATCCTCCTGCAGCCATTGGCAGCACCAGCCTCGGGCGCTCGGCGGTGCCCCTCGAGTGGTTCCGCATGATCACCGTCGGCAATATGCCACGCTTCATGCCGCCCTTTGGCAACGCACTGACCGCAACCGAACGATGGAACGTGACCTATTTTGCGCTGTCGCTCTCGCAAGGAGCGACCGACCTGCAAGCGGCGGGTGCACTTTTCGAGACCCGCTGCGCCGAGTGCCACGGGCCGGAGGGAGCCGGCGACGGTGCTCAGGTCGGCGCGGTGAAGGTTCCTCTCCGCGATTTGCGCCAGCCGCAGACTCTGGTCGAACGTAGCGCACAAGATATCTTCATCGTGATCAGCGAGGGTAACGCGCAAGGCATGCCCGGTCTTGGCACGACCCTCAGTGTCGATGAACGGTGGAGCCTGGTGAGCTACGTGCGCGGCCTGAGCTACACGCCCGGCTCGGCTGTGGCGATCG
>MGOA01000089.1 GCA_001796965.1 Chloroflexi bacterium RBG_16_64_43 | reverse complement strand
AGGAACCCGCCATGAAGTATCAAGCTTCTCGTACATCCCTGTGCCTTGGCTTGTGATGCTGCCGCTCGTGCTGCGTAACTAGCTTGCGTGAATGATGTGCACAAGCCGCACGGCGAAATGCATATCGCACGAGCCGAAATATCAAGCAGCCGGGGTCAATGTGGCCCCGGCTTCTGTTTCCTTTAGTTGCTGTATCGCCCCCTTACCCTCAGGCTGGTTTCCACGCCTGAGGAGTCCAGCGGTATCGCGCGACACACACGAACAGTCTGCGGAAGGAACCATCTCCCGCCTCACCCCCTGCGCGCACTCCGCGTGGCAACTTACCTCTCCTTGCGGAGCCTGGCGCAGAGGGGGTGGAGAATCCCAAGTCGGCGGGGGGCTTTCGGCCCCCCGCCGACTTGAAAACCACTCCTCTCCCCCCGCTCGACGATGCCGCGCTGACACCCCAACTCGCTTGGGGAGGGGTTAGGGGTGAAGGTTTGAAGCCGATGGCCCTTCTTAGCGGCCTGCATGTACCTGACGATTCTCGGCAACCGCTTAGCCTGCCGGACCCAGGCGCCGATCTGCTTCATGGTCGGCATCTGATTGACCAGGTTCTTCTTGAGATTGACAGCGCCCATTGTCACGAAGAGCTTGGCGGGATCGCGCTTGGCGAGTTCGACGACCGTGTCGACTCCAGACTTCTCAAGTAGATCCGATTATTGACGGGCGACGCCCTTGACGCGATACAGATCTGCCCGGCTGACCCACTCGAGGATCGTGCGGGCCTGGAAGCCGGCCACCTTCGCGATTTCCTTGCGCGCCTTCAGCTTGGCGCCGGCTTTGAGCAGGCCCTCGACGCTGCGAATGCCCACCTTGCGCAGCTTGGCGGCGTAGGCCCGTCCGATTCCTTCGATGTCAATCAGCTTCATCGTATCCTCCGCTTCGGAAACCAAGTGCCTGGGCTCAGGTACCAAGTGCTTGCTGGAGCGGCGGGTTGGGGGACGCTCACTAACAGCTGCCGGCTCCTATGTTGCCTGCCTCCCAAGAGTACCTCATCCCGGCAAGTTGTGTCCGGCGTCTGCCCTACCCTTCGGGTGCAACCAGTGCGCCGATCCCGGCGGCGCCCTACGATAAGCGGTCCAGCATCTGCCGTAGCGTGCGATGGTCATGAGGCGTTGCACGTTTTCTGGCCGAGCGTCGATTGGTGAGAGTACCCAGACGCATCAGTTCCCCCGACGTGGTTGGCCCCTTCGTTTCGTGATAAGCAGGAGGTCTCCATGCGATTAACGTCGCTCAATCCCAAAGTCCGATTGAGAAGATCAAGCGAACAACCTCGACAACCTTGTCCTTCTTGTGGCCGCGCGCATATCACGACGGCGCCGGCGCCACAATCATCCTGGAACTCTTGCGCTATACTTCCCGAGTGGGACGACGTATGCGCCATCCCGGGCACATGCCCGGATGCCCGCATGCCCGTAGGACCTGGAGACCCTGAATGGCCACCGTTGGGATCCTGACCGACACAACCGCCAGCATTCCCGAGGACATGATTGCCCAACTCGGTATCCGCCTCGTGCCGTATTACGTGCATCGTGGCCTTGAGACCCTGCGGGACATGGTGGATATTCGGCCTGACGAATTCGTTGCTTACCTGCGCCAGGCCGTCAGCCTGCCCACCACCGCCAACCCTAGCCCCGGAGACTACCTGGCCGTTCTGCAGGACCTGGCCCGCACGACGAAGCAGATCGTCGCCCTGACGATGACCTCCAAGGGGAGCGGCGCCTACCAATCCTGCAAGGCGGCCGTCACGATGTTCCGCGAGAAGTTGCCCGATGTCCAAGTGGAGGTGGTTGACACTTTGCGCGTGGCGATGTCGCACGGCTGGGCCGCCATCGAAGCCGCGCGCATTGCGCTTCAAGGCGCTAGCCTGCGCGAGGTGACGGCCCGCGCCGTTGAGGTCTCGCGCCGCGCCATGATGATTCAGACCGCCGACACGCTGCGCTATCTTTACATGGGCGGGCGCATCGGGCGGGCCCAGCACCTGGTGGGCTCACTGCTCAACATCAAGCCCCTGATCGGCATCGAACAGGGTTCAATCGTGGCCCTGGGCGTGGCGCGCACCCGGCCGACGGCCTACGCGCGCATTGTGCAAATCGCTCGCAAGTTCGTCGGAGAGGGAGCCAAGGTGCGCGCCGCCTTCACTCACGTCGGCGCGCCAGAAGAAGCCGGCGAATTGCGCCGTAATTTCGAGGGTGTCATCGAGTGCGTGGAAGTGATCGTCGGCAGCCTCTCGCCGGCGCTCGCCGTGCACTCTGGCCCGGGCACCGTGGGCGTCAGCTTTTTTGCGGTTTGAGTCGCCGGCCCGCGTCTCGAGCCTTCTGAGGTCATGGTCATCCGCTTGTATTCCTTACTTCGCCTGCAGGCCGGGTCGCGCTCGTTGACCCTCGACCTCCGCCAGCCGACGCCGCTGGCTGAAGTGCTTGCACAGATCGTCCGCCTCCACCCAAAGCTCGGCCCATCGTTGGTGGCCGAGGGGGGAAGGCCCGCCGAACATCTGGTCGTGACGATCAACGGCTCCCAGTGGCGGGGGGAGAAAGGCGCGCCGCCGCTGATCCACAACTCGGATGTGCTCGATCTGTTTCTGGCCATCGGCGGCGGCTGAGGCAGGCATCATCCATCATGCGATACATCGACGACCCGCACGAGCGGGTTGGCGGAGGATAGATGTTGCGCAAAGAGAATCCCAAGCTGCCCGACACGATCCGCCCTGCAGCCAAGGTCGAGACGGTTCTTGGGCCCGGCATCGCTCTGCAGGGGACCCTTACCGGCAAGGGCGGTGTTCGGTTGGAGGGCAGCTTCGAGGGCAAGATCCTGCTGGAAGGGCTGTTAGTGGTCGGCGAGACGGCCAAGGTCATTTCGGAGGAAATCCGCGCCCACTCGGTCTCGGTCGCCGGCACCATTCAGGCTAACATCGTTGCTTCACGCGTGCATATCACCCGCACCGGCCGAGTCTGGGGCGACGTGTCGACCGGAAGCTTGAGCACCGAGGAGGGCGGGTTTCTCAAGGGTCGTGTGCAGATGCAGGATGCGGATGATTCCGAGGCGCCAAGCGAGGCTGGTGAATCCTGATCTGTAAGAGCCTTGAGCCTCGCGATGCTGCGGGCTTAAGGGTATGACAAGTCAAAGGCCCCCTCCGTTTGAGGAGGGGGCCTTTTTCATCTTGTTCGACCACACGCGAGGCCTCCCAGTGGCTCGGTCCGGCGCGGGAATTCGGCCCCAGCCTGCCCGAGCGAGACGCTCGCCTGGCGGCCGCCTCGCCCAATCCGGCTACTCCTGAAGCTCTCGCACGTAAGCCACAAGTGCGAGGATCTGCTCGTCAGACAGCAAACCGCCATATCCGCTGGACCACGGGGGCATGCCCTTCTCGATGCGGCCCTTGGCAATCGTGTCAAACACCTCCTGGTCGCTTGCGCCTGCGACGAATGTGCTCGTCTTAAGCGAGGGGGCAGTCAAGCCAACGCCTTCTGGACCATGGCAAGCACTACACGTCTGCTGGAAAAGATCGCCGCCGGCCCGCGCATCGCCTGCATCGCCGAAAGCGATTGGTCTGGCGGACACGCTCAGGCGCGGATCGAGCGTCGCCGGGGGACCGGCCGCTGGGGGGATAGGAGTGGGCGCGGGTAGCTGCGGGTTGGCAACGCAGGCCACCATAGCCAGCAGCCCGGCGAGCGCAGCCAGGGTCATGAGCGTCCGATGTGGCATGAGGTCCTCCAGGCGCCGGGCGCAACGCGCACCGGGCCGCAATGCGCATTATCTCTGTAGGCTGCGCACGTAGTTGATCACATCCCAGCGCGAATCCGGAGAAAGATTCTCAGCCAGGCTGGGCATCTGCCCGCGGCCCAGCGAGATGACCAGGTAGATGTCGCTGTCGGCGAAGGCGCGCACCTTCTCGCCCGTGAGATCGGCCGGTTTGGGGTTGAAGTAGGTAGCCAATCGCCCGTTGCCCTGCCCCTTTTCCCCGTGGCACATGAGGCAATTGATTCCAAAAAGGACCTGCCCGCGCTGGATCGAGGAGGGAGATGAGACGACCTGAGCGACGGCCGGCTGACCGGCGATGAAGACAGGGCCCTGGACCGGTACGGCCTCGACCGGCGCGGCCAACCGCGGCCCCTGCAGGTGCGCCACGGAAACCGTGTCGGCCATGTTGGTCGGGAATGGGATCTTGATCACCTCGTAGGCAAGTAGCAGAACCAGCACGAGGGCCAGCGTGACCGCCGCTCCCGCTCCGCCCATCACTTGGACCCACGTTCTGGTGTTCGCGCGAGCCGACGAATCGAACCGCTTGACCGCGCTGGCGCCCGCCTCACGCAGCAGCCCCTCGATGCCGGCCGAACGGCCCTCTTCGGCCTGCACCAGCACCCCAATCGAACCGTCGACCACCTCCTCGCTGAATGGCGGGTGGCCGAACACCGGCATACGGTTGATGAACATGAACGCGCCGAAGGCTGACCACATCATTCCCAGCATCATCACTTCGAAGACCACGATCAGGGTGGGCGGGATCGGGAATTGCGGCTGGCCTCCCACGGGGAGCGGATTGAGCAGATACGTACCGAACGTGATCGCCAGCCCGATCAGTACACCGACCAGGGCGCCGATGCCCGCGACCGCCGCAATGCGGCTGGTGATATCTGGCCGGCGCAGCATGCTCGACCGATAGGGCACACTGCTGATGACCGACACCTGTTCATCGCCCAGACCCGCGCGACGCAGACGCTCGATCACCTCGGCTGTGGACGCCGCTTCGTTGAACAGACCCAGAAGCTGGATGTCGGCCATGCCTGCCTCCTAGTCGGCCTCGGTCTTGGCGGGGAAGATGGCCCGACCGATGCGCCGCGTGCCTTGCAGCAACTGGCCCTCCACCACTTCCCAGATGGGGATGATCGGCACCAGACGGCTGAGCACGGCGATGCCCAGTGCTACAAAAGCGAACACGCCCAGCGTGATGAGGATCTCGGGTAGGCGCGGGACGTACACCGCCCAGTTGAATGGCAGCTCGGGGTAGCCCAGAGTCACCGCCACGATCAGGTAGCGTTCGATGTACATACCGACCTGGACGAGCAGAGCCACGCCCACGAGGGCCGGGATCGACGATCGCACCCTGCGCGACCAGAGCGTGGCCCAGGGAACGAGGATGTTGGCGATGAGCATCGTAAACCACAAGGGCGCGGCCCAGCCGGACGAGAACAGGCGGAAGATGACCGTCAGGATCGGCTCCTTGTGATACCACGGCAGAAGGTAGTCGTTGAAGTAGAAGTAGACCCAGGTGAAGGAGAGGATGAGCAGGAATTTGCCCATCGCGTTGAAATGCTCGTCGCGCAGGAAGTACTCCAGGTGCAACGCCTTACGCAGAATGGCCATGATGATGATGACCGCACCGACACCCGAGTACAGCGCGCCCACCACGAAGTACGGGCCGAAGATGGTGCTGTTCCATCCCGGCTGGAGGGTCATGGCGAAATCCCACGACACGACGGTGTGCACGGAGAACATCACCGGGATGATCCCGTAACTGAAGATGTTGAGCGTGGTGTCGAGGTGCTTCCACTCGCGGTCGGTTCCTCGCCAGCCGAGGGCCAGCACGGTGTACAGCCGCTTGCGCCAGCCGCTGGCCTTCTCGCGGGCGATGGCGATATCCGGCAGGAGGCCCAAATACATGAACAGGATGCTGCAGGTAAGGTAGGTGAAGATGGCGGTCATGTCCCAGAAAATCGGCGAGCGCGGGTTCGGCCACAACTGGCGCTGGTTGGGGAAGGGCAGCATCCAGTAGAACTTCCACACCCGGCCCATATGGATGAGGGGCATGGTGAACGCCACGAGCAGGGCGAACACCGTCAGGCTCTCGGCGGCGCGGCTGATCGGTGCGCGCCACTCGAACTTGAGCACACGCAGTGCCGCGGAAATGAAGGTTCCGGCATGGCCGATGCCGATGAAGTAGACGAAGTTGACGATGTAGGGCGCCCACATGATGGTGCGGTTGAGACCGGTCACGCCCATGCCCTGGTAGGCCTGGTAGGCCCACGTGACCAGCCAGGTGGCCGTCAGGCCGCCAAGCACGATGAAGGCCAGCCAGAATACGCGACCGAGACGGGCCATCGGGCCCAGTACCTTCTCGGCCAGTTCCCGTGGAGGGCGCGCATCCTGCAGCAGGTGCTTCTCACGGATCTCGCGCATCTGTGTGGCGAGTTCCGGGTCGTCGGGCAACGGCCGGTTCCAGACCGGTGATTCGAGGCTAGCCTGCTCCGCCATCGGACCCTCCCGCCTTGAGGTAGTAGACGTTGGGTGCGGTGCCCAGGTGTTCGAGCACCTGGAACTCACGCTGCCCGCCCAACCGCTGCGCCACCTTGCTCTGGGGGTCGCTGCGGTCGCCGAACACGATGGCGCTCGTGGGGCAGGTCTGTGCGCAGGCCGGCACCATTTCGCCATCACGCAGCGGGCGTCCCTCGACCAGCGCGTCTTCTTCCACCCTGCGAATCCGCTGCACGCAGAAGGTGCACTTCTCCATCACCCCGCCGCTGCGCACGGTGACATCCGGATTAAGCATCTCGGTGATCGGTCCTTCGAACTGGGGCGCAAACCAGTTGAACTGCCGCGCGCGGTAGGGGCAGTTGTTGCCGCAGAAGCGGGTCCCCACGCAGCGGTTGTAGACTTGCAGGTTGAGGTTTTCGCGCTCGCTGTGCACCGAAGCGTAAACCGGGCAGACCGGTTCGCACGGCGCATTGGAGCATTGCTGGCACAGCATGGGCAGGAACGTGGCTCGCTGCGCTTCGCCTTCCCCCTCCCAGTAGCGCTCAATGCGGATCCAATGCTGGCCGTGGCCGCGGATTACTTCCCGCTCACTGCGAATGGGCACGTTGTTCTCGACATGGCACGCCACAACACAGGCGTTGCACCCGGTACATTTGTCGAGATCGATCAGCATCGTCCATTTGTGCGACGGCAGCTCGGTCTTGGGCGCCGCCGCGGCGCTCGGACCTCGATCCAAGAGGCGTGTCTCCAACTCACTCATGGCCCAACCCCTCCGTGACGCCCACTTTGCTCTCCAGTGAAGCCGTGGCAATGCGCTTGCCCGTACGAGCCAGGGCCACTCGCACGCCGTTCCAGCGCAAGCCTCCGCCCTCGTCGGTAAGGTCCGCGCCCAGGAGCTGCACCACGTTGGATCCGCGATCACGGGCGAAGCGTCCCAAATCCTGGTGCCCCTGCCCGGCGGGGATGGCCACGGTATCCGGGCGGATGCCCGGGGTGACGTAGGCCGCCGCCACGATCTCGCCATGAGGCGAGGTCACGCGCAACAGATCACCGTCGCGAATCTCCAGGCGCTCGGCGGCTGCGGGGTGCAACTCCACCCACGATTGCCAGGCGATGGTGGTCATCGGGTCGGGCACGCCCTGCAATAGCGGCAAGGCGGCACCGCGCCCATCGGAAAGGAATATCGAAGGATAGACGTGCAGGTAGTACGGGTAGTCGGTCTCGCTGCCGTCGAATGCTGCGAGTTCCGCGGTGACGGTAAAGGGCTGCGGGCTATGCGCGAGTGCCCCCGCCGCAGGTGCTTGCCACCACCCGCCGTGCTGCTGGAAGCGCGCGCGCTTTTCTTCCGCTGTCGAGGCCGGGTAAGCTGCCGCCGGCAGCCCAGCGACCATTTGGTTCAGGTAATCGACCTCATCGTTCCAGGGCATGGCGGCCGCAGCAGCCGGGATACCGCGCGCCACGGTCAGCAGGACATCGCCCGTGGCTCGTGCATCGAAGACCGGCGTCACAACTGGCTGTTGGCTCGATACCACCGGCGACCCGAAATCGGGCGAAACCACCTCATAGCCGAATGATTCGAGATACGAGCGATCGGGCAGGATGAGATCGGACCAGGCAGCCGTCTCGTCGACCATCGCACCAAACGAGACGACCAGCGGCACCTCGGCCAGCGCCTCGAGGAACCCGGCGGCTTCGGGCAGTTCAAAGACCGGGTTGGTGCTGTGAATTAAAAGCACCTGGACCTCGCCGGCGCGCATCCGGGCAATGAGCGATTGAACCTCCGCAAAGCTGTTGAGCGACTTGCGCGCCAAACCCAGGTCGGGAGGCGTCGTATTCACACCTGCCGGCGCACTGCCCGACACCACGTTGAGCGCCTCGATAGCCCGCGCCGCCTGCAACCCGTTGGACGATCCGGCCAGCGCGCCGCCGGGGATCGCCACGGCATGTTCAGCGTCGGCAAAGCGGCGCGCCCAACCTTGAAGCGCCTCGAGCGGAATCCCACATTCGCGCGCGGCCTGCTCGACATCCAGGGCGGGGGCAAGCCCGCGTGCGCTTTCCGCGCGCCCTGGCAAACCCAGGCTGCCGTCGGCGATGAGCCGCAACAAAGCCCCAGCCGCAACCCCCTCGCTGCCCGGCGCAATGGCAACGTAGTTGTCGGCCGTGACGGCCGTCGAGGACTGGCGCGGTTCGAAGTGGACCAACTGGCCGCGCTTGCCGTAAGGCTGGCTGCGGAACGCGCCGTACTCCACGCCATAGCGGACGGCCGAGGTCCACGTGCCCAGGAACTCCGCGCCGAATGAGAAGACCACATCGGCTTCCGACAATCGGTAGGCCGGCAGGGCTGCGCGCCCGTAGACTTGTCCCATGGCTTGCGCCAGCATACGGTAACCACCCAGTTCCGTGTACAGGTCGTAGATCACCGGCGCCGGAGCGTCGACGGCGGTCAGCAGCCTCGAGAACAAGTCGAACAAGTGGTCCGACATGGTTGCGCCCCCAAGCACCGCCACGCCGGGGCCAGCCTTTTCGAGAGCCTGGAACAGTCGGTTAATGCCTTCATTCCAATCGATGGCGGAGAACTCGCGCGAGCCGCGCGTGGATTGAAGCAGCGGGCCGCTCAGACGATCCGGATGGTACAGCGTCTGCAGCCCGGCCTGGCCGCGCGCGCACAGCTTGCCGTGGTTGAGCGGGT
>MGOA01000088.1 GCA_001796965.1 Chloroflexi bacterium RBG_16_64_43 | reverse complement strand
GCGAGGCGAGCGTCTACATGCTTTCGCAGATCGGCCATCCGCTCGACCAGCCGCTCATTTGCACCGCCACGCTCACCGGAAGCGATGGCGCTCTGAGCGAGGCGCAGCGCAAAGAGGCGCAGAAGGTGCTCGACTCGCGGCTGGCGAGGGTGCACGAAGTGCGGACTCTGATGGCAAAGCAGAAGGTGAAGCTGTACTAGCGACTCGTCTCCCAATGACAATAGATAGGTAATGTGCGTTCTGCGCTCTATGTACAGGTTCTCCTCAGAGGACACCGGCCAGGGTAGAGCCGAATCCTGAGTTCCGTCCTCGGCGCGAACTTGGAAGAGGCCGGGATCCATCTTGAAGTTGTTTCCAAGATTCGACACTAGCACCTTGCGGAAGGGTTGTTTCCCGCCTCACCCCCTGCCCCCGGCATGACGTCCGCGCACTGACGCCGCGACTCGCCGGGGGAGGGGTCAGGGGTGGGGGTTCGAAAGCGGCTGTCCCTTGTCGGCAGCCCGCCTGGCCGGCGCACCGCCGCCGGCTATCGATGAAACAAGAAGAAGCGAGGCAGCCGCCTCGCTTCTTTGATCCTCGTTGCCATCGAACAAAGGAGGTTACTGCTTCGGCAGACGGACAATCACCTCAGCCTCGAGTTCGCGCTCCGCGCCTTCGGTCCACTGGCCGAACACGGCGATCAAGTCGCCCGGTTTCAGATCGCTGCGCGACCCGATACGGCCGTCCTCCAGCCGCACCTCGGCGGCGTCATTCAACAGGATGGTACGCGGACCTTCGCGCGTGGCGAGTTCCACCTGTGCGGGCGTGATGCGGCGGATGAGCCCCGCGGCTTCAGGGGTGCGCGCGGGCGCTCCGGCCAACCCAAAGGCGGGAGCATCGCCAGGGGGCTGCGCGCCGTTGGTGCGGGGCGTCTGATACTGCAGCCCATCCTGCGTCAGCCCGTGCTTACCCAAGTACACGCCGAGTGAGAAGACGGCGACGCACAGCATCCCCAGGATCACTACCGCCCCGGGGAGGATGAGCCAGCGGCTCTTAGCCATTGCTCCATCGCCTCCATTTCATCAATCACCTCGATGACGCCCAGGGCTGCGCTCGCCGATGAGAGGATGGCTGGGCTCTGGCCGACCTGGGGTGAGAGAGTCAGTGTGTATCGGCCGGGCGGCACGCTCGAGGGGATCACCACCGCGTAGCGGTCGACGATCCACTCGCCCGGGCCGATCCCTACCTCGCGCACGTAGCGCGAGAGCAGGCCAAAGCCTACTTCGTGCTGCTCGAGCACCTGGCTGCCAAGCCGCAGCGTCACGCGCAGGGGGGCCGGACCCCGGCTGCTCCAATACAGGCTGATCTCAAGCACGCCTCCGCTTTCGACGGGCTGGGCGGAAATATCTGCGCCCACCAACACGGCCGGTCCGAAGTCCGCATGAGTTACGACCGCAGGCGCCGCGCCGCGGATCGCCAATTCGGGAGGCGTTTTCGAATACTGATAAAGGGCAAGCTGCTCGCGCCGCCCGATTTGTTTCTCGGGCTGCTGACCAAAGAGGACCGGCAGGATCCAGCTGTCGGTCGGCGTCAGATCGGCGGGCGGCGCGAACATGCCGCCTTTGCTGCTGACAGTTCGTGTGGTGCCAAACACCTCGCGGTCTGCAAGCGAGGCGGGGCTCGGGTTCGGCGAGGGTAAAAGAGGCAGCAACACATCCGGCCGAGTGTCGTAGATGAGCTGCCAGTAGAAGGCATCGTAGCCAAACACTCCGCGGGGAGTGATCAACGCAGATTGGGCCGGCAGCCGCTCCCACACGTTGGCATAGAAGTCGTTGATGGCTGTGTCATCGGAGAGATTGTTCTTCTCCCAGTTGCGGCGGATCGGGGTGAGGCTGGGAAGCAGGATGAGGACCGCCAGCCCGGCTCTCATCCCGCTCGACAGGCAACCCCTGCCGAGATGCACTCCGATACGGGAGGCCATCCATCCAAGTCCGTATAGTACCTCCACCACACCGAAGGCGAGCAGCACAGCCCACAGGTAATGGGCCGGAATGAAGAAGACCTCCAGATCGAAAGCGCGGTACTGAGTGAAGAACCACACGTTGACCAGATACATTCCCACCAGGAGATAGAAGTGCCTCGGGCGATGGACAAGCAGCGACCCCAAGCCAGCCGCGCCGAGCAGGATGCCGCCCAGGCCGTATTGTTGGATGAGAAAGTAGATGTAGATGACCACGCGGTCCGGGAGCGCCCCCAGGGGGAAGGCGAAACGCAGTTGGGTGAAGGCCCCGAGGGTGTATTGATATAGGTTGGCCAGGGTGACCGGCGCGATCTTAATCGAGAGCGGATCGTTGATGGTCGAGGCGCGCAACGGCAGCCAAAGGAATTGGGCGGCGCCCAACCCGAAGGCCGCGGCCCCAACGATCACAAGCCCGGCCAACTCCCACACTCGGCGGCCGGCGATCGGACCCTTCTGCCCGGGGTTGGGCGCACCGGGCGCTGCAAACACGGTGAGCAAAATGAACAACGCCATGGCCGGTGCCAAGCCGAGGTTTGACATGTGCGTGCCGAGCGACAGACCGAACGTCAACGCGAAGAAAGAGAAGTCCAAGAGGCTGCGCGTCCGTTCCCAGCGCAAGAGGAGCAGGAGCGTGAGCCCGATGAGCCCGATGTTGGGCGCGTAGACTTCCGCGATGACCGCTTGCGACCAGAAGGTGAGCGAAAAGGCGAAGAGCAGGGCCGCCAGTGCGGCCGCACAGCGCCGCCACAGCAGCCCCACTCGCTCGGTGGGCAGCAGGCGCACGACAAGTAGGTAGAGCGCACTCACGCCCACGGCTCCCAGCACGGCGCTCATCATGTTCATGCGGTGGGCCACATCGCCAACGGGCAGCAAACGGCTGAAGAAGAAGCCCAGCCAGGTGTAGAGCGGATAGCCGGGTGGGTGCGCCAGGCCCAAGATGGCCGGGACCGTTGCCAACTCGCTTCCGTCCGGGCTGAGGAACGAGAGGGAGGGGGTCAGCGTACGCAGGTAGACGAGCAGCGCAAAGAAGCCCAGCCCAGCGGCGATCCAGCGGTCGGTCCAACGGCTCGTGGGTTCGGACATTTGGCGAAGCACGCTCCCAATCGGTGTGCAGGCCACCGGGCCGATGCCCGGTGCCAGTATTCAATGCTAACCTATCGCGGGAGTGTGACGTTCTCGCTTGCCCGAGGTAAAGGGGGTGTAAACTCACACCGTCTTGTTGCGCACGGGTTGGGCGATGCATCACCGGCGGCTGCCGATGAAGCACCGACCGTGACGCGCGAACAGTAATGAAGATGCCGATCCTCGACCACTTTGGGCTTCTGGCCCCGCACTACGACCGCCTGGCCTCCTTTCGACGAGGCGAGCGGATGGCGGAGCTGTTGCGGCTGCCCACCCAGGGTTCGATCCTGGATGCTGCAGGCGGCACGGGGCGCGTTGCACAACACCTCGCGCCTCATTCCGGCCTAATCATTGTGATCGACGTGTCGCGGCCGATGCTGCAACGCGCCGCCGTCAAACCCGGCTTGCTGGCCGTGCAGGCCGAGGTCGAAAACCTGCCTCTCCCGCGGCGCAGCCAGGCGCGCATCGTGATGGTGGACGCATTCCATCACCTGCGCGACCAAGACCGGGCGCTGGCCGAAATGGCACGCGTGCTTGAGCCGGGCGGCTGTCTGGTCATCCTGGAGCCGGATATCCGCCGACTGGGCGTGCGCCTGATAGCGCTTGTAGAGAGACTGCTCCTCATGCGAAGCCGGTTCCGCCGGGGTGAGGATATCGTTCGCATGGCGCCACGGCTGGGGCTCGCCTCGAGGTTGGAGCGCGACGCCGATGGGTCAGCATGGATTGTCCTCGAGCGACAGACAGACTCGTGAGGCTCACCCCGATTCGAGTTGGGAGTCGGGCGCGGATAGCGGCTGGCCCGGATGGCGATGCATACGCCCCCCGCGTGTGGTGAGCGCCCGGCGGGCAGGGCGCGGGGGGCTCCACGGAGTGCAGCTTGAGTCGGCCGGCCGATGGATCATGGCGCCTCATGAGGTGCCACGGCCATTCGGCTACTTCAAAGGAAGGCCGGCACCCATGTGGCGCGGAATGGCACGCCCAGATAGTGAGCATATCAACTGTGTCCTTTCCCTTCCTAAGACTAGTATGGAGGATTGAAACGTGCCGGCTGCGGCCGCGGGCGCGCCTGCCCCGCACTGGCTGTGAAAGGTGAGCATGCCCTCGTCCGACCTGATTCTGCTCCACGCACCCAGCGTTTTCGATTTCCGCAGCAAATCGATCCTCTACGGACCGGTGAGCGATCTTGTCCCATCGACGCCGGTTTTCGAAATGTACCCGATCGGGTTCACCACCATTGCCGAGTATCTCGAGCGGCACGGCTACGACACGCGCATCGTGAACCTGGCCAGCCGCATGCTGGAGGATCCGGACTTCGACGTCGAGGCGAGCCTGCGCCGGCTGGATGCGCCGGCGTTCGGAATCGACCTGCACTGGCTGCCCCATGCGCACGGGTCAATCGAAGTGGCGGGTATCGTCAAGCGACTGCACCCCGCGCGAGCGATCATCTTTGGCGGATTCTCTGCGACCTATTTCCACAGCGAGCTCATCCGCTACGCAGCAGTCGATTTCGTTGTGCGTGGTGATTCCACCGAAGAGCCGATGCTGCAACTCGTCGGCTACTTGCGGTCTGGTGGATCGGCCCACCCTGCGTCCGGCTCGCCCGAGGCTCGGCGCCTGGGCGAGATCCCCAACTTGGTCTGGAAGGACCGCGATGGCGCAGTGCAGATCAACCCGCTATCGTATGTGCCTGAGGATTTGGATCACGTCCTCTTAGACTACACAGGCGTGGTTCGTTCCGTGGCGCGCTACAGGGATCTGGCCTCCCACAAACCTTTCCCGAATTGGATGAAGTATCCAATCACCGCCGCGCTCACCGTGCGTGGCTGCCGGTACAACTGCGTCTCGTGTGGGGGCTCGGCCTGCGCCTTCCGCACCCTGCACGGCCGGCAGAAACCGGCCTATCGCGACCCGGTGCAATTGGCCAGCGACATCCGGCGTATCGGAGATTTCAGCCAAGGGCCGGTGTTCGTCCTTGGCGACATCCGCCAGGCCGGTGAGACTTACGCCGAGCGATTCCTGGAGGCCGTTGGCGGTTACCCTCACCCGGTGTTCATCGAACTCTTCGATGCCGCGCCTAGGAGCTTTCTCGACCGGGTCGGTCGTGCGTTCCCCAATTGGACGCTCGAGATTTCGATGGAATCGCATGACGATGATGTTCGGCAGGCGTTCGGCCGCCCGTACACGCGCGAGGCGATTGAGCGCACCATGGAGGATGCACTGGCGGCCGGCTGCCAGCGTCTGGACCTGTTCTTCATGGTCGGGCTGAAGGGTCAAACCTACGAGTCGGTGATGGGAACGATCGATTACTCGCGCGAGATGCTCGAACGTTACGGCAGAGAGAGCATCCGCCGAGTGGTCCCATTCATCTCGCCGCTCGCACCGTTCGTCGACCCGGGTAGCCGGGCCTTCGAAGACCCCAGTGCTCATGGCTACCGCTTATTTGCGCGCACGTTGGAGGAACACCGCCTGCGGCTGCTCGCGCCGAGTTGGAAGTACGTGCTGAACTACGAGACGCGTTGGATGAACCGCCATCAAATCGTGGCAGCCACCTATGAGGCCGGGCGGAGGCTCAATCAGATCAAGGGCGAGTTGGGTGTCATCGACGCGGCGACGGCTATGGCAACCGATGCGCGCATCGGCAACGCGGTGCGGCTCATCGGGGAGATCGACCGCATCATGGCCGAACCCAATGCCACCGAAAGGCACATACGCCTGAAAGCGCTCAAGGCGCAAGTCGATAACTCCAACCTCAGCACGGTGTGCGACAAGCGCGAACTGGAAATCCCCGTGCGCGGCTGGCGGATCAACTTGGTCCAGGCTGCGCGAGTAGCTGTAAGAGGCTGGTGGCGCCGCCAGACCCGCTCACGCAGCGATCTGCGACTCTGAGGCAAGAGGACAGTCTGCGCAAGGTCAAGAGAGAGTGCGCCATGGCCGGGCCCGGTCATGGCGCACTTTGCGTCCCGGCTTGGGCTCGCGCGCGGAGCCGGGGCCTGGAGACGCGGCCGGGGACACCAGATGCTCGAGACGAGAGCAAGTTGCTCGACATGGCGGGGCGGGCGGCCAATCACAGGGTCAAATGGCGTGCGGGTCCGCGAGCGTCCTGCAAATAGACAACAGATATCGCATTACAAGCTGCGCGGCCATATGTGATATTCGTCACTAACGACAACTGGCTGTTCCGAAGCACAATTCGACCATCCCCTTATGCGCACATCGACATATCCAGTATTTGCGACAAGGAGGAGGAATGGTGGCTGGGGAATTCGAAGGCGAAATCAACGCACTCCACGCCGAAATCTGTGCGGGGCTGGCGGACCCGAAGCGCATCCTCATCCTCTATGAGCTGCACGATCAACCGCGCACTGTCACTGAACTAGTCCAGGCGCTGGGTATTCCTCAGCCCGCGGTTTCCCGCCATCTCAAAACACTGCGCGAGCGAGGCATGGTCATTGCCGCTCGCCAAGGTCCTTCGGTCTTGTACAGCCTGGGTGATGAACGCCTGATCCAGGCACTCGACCTGCTGCGCGCCGTTTTGCGCGAAAACCTTTCGCGCCGCGCGGACCTCGTCGGTCAAATGGGCTGAGGCCCATCTTCTCAAGGAGGAAACATGTCTAGGTCGGACCCCACCAAGCCCAAGCGTCTGGCCATCATCGCCAGCAAGGGCAGCCTCGATTGGGCCTATCCCCCGTTCATCCTGGGCAGCACGGCTGCCGCGATGGGCTGGGAGGTCGGCATCTTCTTCACCTTCTTCGGGTTGTCGCTGCTCAAGCCCAAGCTCAACATGAGCGTCACTCCGCTGGGCAACCCGGCCATGCCGATGAAGATGCCCTTCGGCCCGAAGTGGTTCCAGAACATCGTCTGGCCCATCCCGGTTTTCATGATGTCGATCCCGGGCTTCCAGTGGCTGGCGACGACGTTGATGAAGATGACCTTCAAGAATTCCAACGTCGCCACGGTCGAGGAGTTGCGCGATATCTGTATTCAGTTTGGCGCGCGCCTGATTGCCTGCCAGATGACGATGGACGTCTTCGGCTTCAAGCCCGAGGAGTTCATACCCTCCGCCGAGGTTGCCGGTGCGGCCGCCTTCCTCGAGTATGCCGGGGATGCGGATGTCACCCTTTACGTCTAGTGGACGCTCGCGAAACGTCCAGGAGAGAAACGAGACATGAGCGACAAGAGCAGAACCGTGCTTGACCTGAAAGGCCTGTTGTGCCCGATGCCGGTGGTAAAGCTCGCCCTGGCCATGAAGACGATCCCGGTCGGCGCGATCATCGAGGCCACCGCCTCCGACCCGGGCGTGGTGGCAGACATCCCGGCCTGGGCGCGATCGAGCGGCAACGAACTTGTTACTTTGGACAAGGTCGCCGACAAAGAATTCCGCTTCGTGGTTAAGCGCCTGAAGTAGCAGGCGGGAGGCCGGACGATGTCCGTTCTATTGGTGTCGAAATGGGCTGCGCTAGCTGGGCTGGTCATTTGTGTGGCCGGCTTGGGGCTGCGCTGGCGCAGGTCGATGGCACGTGCCCGGCCGCGCGATCTTGCACCGGCGCGCGGATCGGGAATGGCGGGTGTGGCGTATGCCTTCACGGCTGGGATGATGCCCTGGGCCAAGGAAAGCACCCGCCACCACTGGATTGCCTATCTGCGTGGCATCGGCTTCCACGTCGGGATCTTCATCGGGCTGCCGCTGGTTGCGGCCAACCCGTGGTGGGGGCTGTTGCCCAACGGGCCGCGCCTCGGGCTGGGGACGTTGCTCGGGCTTTGCGCTGTGTTGGGTGCCGCCGGTATCGTGATGCGCATCCGCGAGCCCATCTTGCGCACTTTGAGCACAGCCGACGACTATGTGGCGATTGTGTTGGTGAGCGCCTTCCTGGCATTCGAGGCGGCGGCCCTGGTTTCCTTTGCATGGATGTCGGTGATGTACCTGGCGGTGGGCATCCTGCTTGCCTACATCCCGTTGGGAAAGATTCGCCATTGCCTTTACTTCTTCTTCGCGCGGGCGTTCTTTGGCCAGTTCGTAGGCCGGCGCGCGGTGATTCACCCGCAGCTGAGGGTCGCTTCGCCGGCGATGCGGGCGGGGGAGGCAAGGCGATGAGCGACATGGTCGAGACCGCGCTGGGAGTATTCGAGCGTCAGCTTGGCCGCCCGCTGGAGGCCGCACTCGAGGTATGTGCCCGCTGTGGTGTGTGTGCGGAGGCCTGCCACTACTTCCAGGCCGAGCCAACAGTGGAGAACACGCCGGTTGCACGGGGCGAAGCCTTGCGCCGGGTGTACCGCGCTGAACACGACTTCCTCGGGCGCATCGCTCCGTGGTGGGTGGGAGCAGAGAGGCTAGACGAGGCTTCGCTGACCCGCCTGGCCGAAACAGCCTTCAGCCGCTGTACGCTCTGCCGCCGGTGCACATTCAACTGCCCGCTGGGAGTTGACACACCGCTGATGATGCGCGCTGTGCGCGCCATGGCCACCGCGGCCGGCGTGGCTCCCGAGATCCTAGTAATGCTGGCCGACGCGGCGATCGAGAAGGGACGCAGCCCGGAGATCTTCCGCGACCTTTTCATCGAGCAAATGACGGACCTGGAACCGGAACTGCGCCAAGTCACGGGCAATCCGCAAGCACGTCTGAGCGTCGAGCGACCGGGGGCGCGAGTGCTGTACGTGGCGCTAGCCGGCGTGCATACGATCCTTCCGCCCGCGATCATCTTCACTGCCGCCGGCGAAGATTGGACCCTCAGCTTGTTCGAGGCCGCCAACTACGGTGTGTTCCTGGCCGACCCAGGGCGCGCCAAGCAGATCGCAGCGCGCATCGTAGATGAGGCCAAAGGCCTAGGTGTCGAGGAAGTGGTGCTGGCCGAATGTGGGCATGCTTATGCCGCGTTGCGCTGGGAAGCGCCGACCTGGTTCGGCGGAAGCTTCCCTTTCCGAGTAGTCAGCCTGGTGGAGAAGATCGACACTTATCTGACACAGGGGCGCCTGAACCTGGATCCGCGCGCCGTACGCGAGCGAGTTACCTATCATGACTCGTGCAACATGGCTCGCTCGGGAGGCGTGATCGAGGAACCGCGGCGCGTACTTCGCGCCATCGCGCCCGACTTTGTCGAGATGACTCCCAACCGGCACGAGGCCCTATGCTGCGGGGGCGGTGGCGGGCTGGTCGCATTGCCAGAGTACGAAGACCTGCGCCTGCGGGCTGGCAAGCCCAAGGCGGACCAGGTGCGACGCACAGGCGCCCGCACGGTCGTGGCTGCCTGCGAGAATTGCCGTCTGCAATTGGGCGATCTCAACCGGCACTATGGTTTGGAGGTCGAGATCAGCGCTGTGGCGGATCTGGTTGTGCGTGCCATGCGTCCGGCGGATCTGAACGAAGAGGCCGTATCCGTCCGCGCAGAGGCCATTGCGGCCTGACGTGCTCGGCGTGGCCAATCCGGAAACCGAAATAGGTCGGGCCCGCAGAGGCGGGCCCGACCTTGTTCTTATAGCGAGGAGGCGACGGTGGGAATTGAACCCACGGTGAGGGTTTTGCAGACCCTTGCCTTGCCACTTGGCGACGTCGCCGGGAAGCTTGTTGCCCGGGATTCCCCGGGCAACCGTCAGAGAGCGGGCGAGGGGATTCGAACCCCCGATCTTCTCCTTGGCAAGGAGACGTTCTACCGCTGAACCACGCCCGCAAGCCACGCTGCGATCAGCCGGAGTGCCGAGACCCAGAATTGAACTGGGGACACCGCGATTTTCAGTCGCGTGCTCTACCAACTGAGCTATCTCGGCGAGAGTCTCAGCCCTCCGCTAGGATCGACTAGAGACGCCGCGATTCTACCTGTGCCCCCATCCATTGTCAAGCGAATCAAGGTCTGCGATGCGCTCAATTACCGCATTCCCTCCACAGCGCTCACGCCGGTGGCGCAATGCCGATCGAGGATTCCCCTTCGGCGCACGGCGCTGATGCAGTTTGCCATGCCTCGCGGACTATGCTATCATCACGCGGTGCGCCGGGATGGCCTACTCTTCCTGCGGCGCGTAGGTCCAAACTGCGGCGCGGCCTCCAGCGGGGGTCGCGCGCATGCACTTTTTGGGAGAGGGGCCGCCTGCACGGCGCCCCGGCCGCTTGGCATGGGAGTGGACGACGTCGATGAGCGATCAACCGGTTTTCCTCACCCGTGAGGGCCTCAAGCAGCTTGAGGAAGAACTCGAGTTCTTGCGGACCAAGCGTCGTGCCGAAGTGGCCGAGCGCCTGCACGATGCCATGGAAGGCGGCGAGCTCATCGAGAATGCCGAGTACGAGAGCGCCAAGAACGAGCAGGCCTTTGTTGAAGGGCGCATCCTGCAGCTCGAGGCAATGCTCAGCAATGCCCAGGTGATCGAAAGCGGGGGACCCGAAGACGTGGTGCGGGTGGGAAGCACGGTCACCATCCAAGAAGAGGCCCAGCCGCCGGAGAAGTACACCATCGTCGGCGCGGCCGAAGCCAACCCCAAGCAGGGACGCATTTCCAATGAGTCGCCGCTCGGCCAGGCGCTGCTCAATCGCAAACCCGGCGATGAAGTGCGGGTCAACGCGCCGGCCGGAATGTTGACTTTTCGCGTGCTGAAGATCGAATAGCCGCCGCCTCGTGGGGCCGGCCCCGCGCGGAACGCCGTGCGGGGCTTTTTGATACGCGGGTCCGTGGTTCGTCCAGGAGCCGGGTGGCATGCGTCCATTGAGCGAAATCGAGCGCAACCGCATCGAGAAGGTTCGCCGCCTGCGTGAGGCGGGCAGCGAGCCCTACCCCGCGCGTGTGCGGCGAACGCACACGACCGCCCAGGCGCTGGCCGCGTTCGCCGCGTCCCCGGAAGGCAAGCCCGAGGCGGCGGTGGCGGGCCGGCTGCGCTCGATCCGCACGATGGGCAAGGCCACCTTCGCCCACCTCGAGGACGCTAGCGGCCGGTTGCAGATCTATCTCCGCGCCGACGAGCTGGGGCCCGAGATGCTGCGCACCTTCGCCGACTTGTACGACCTGGGGGACTTCATCCAGGCTGAGGGCTATTTGTTCGCCACGCGCACCGGCGAGGTGACGCTGCACGTGCGAGCCCTGGCCATGCTGGCCAAGTCGATCACCCCGTTGCCGGCCGCCAAGGAAGATGAGGTGGACGGGAAGCGGGTGGTCTATTCCGCTTTTGACAACCCCGAGGCGCGCTACCGCGAGCGCTACGCCGATCTGGCGCTCAACCCGGACGTGCGCGACGTTTTTCGCGCGCGAGCCAAGGTCGTCACCGCCGTGCGCTCATTCCTCGACGGGCTCGGCTTTGTTGAGGTCGAGACTCCCATTTTGCAGCCCATTTACGGAGGGGCGGCGGCGCGTCCGTTCGTTACCCATCATAACCAGCTCCATCAGGATCTCTATCTGCGCATTTCGTTTGAGTTGTATCTCAAGCGCCTGCTCGTGGGAGGCCTCGAACGCGTCTACGAGATCGGGCGCGACTTCCGCAACGAGGGCGTGTCGTTCAAGCACAACCCGGAATTCACGCAACTCGAATTCTACGTGGCCTATGCCGACTACCGCGACGTGATGACTCTTACCGAGGAATTGGTTTCTCACACGGCGCAAGCCGTGCGCGGAACGATGCGCGTTGCGTATCAGGGGCAAACGCTTGACTTTACCCCGCCGTGGCGGCGAGTGGACCTCAACCAGATCGTGGGCGAGGCCTCAGGCATCGACCTGCGGCAGCACCCGACCGCCGAAGGGCTGGCGGGGGCGATGCGCGAGCACGGGCACTCGCCGACGCCCGGTGCGACGCGCGGCAAGCTCATCGAGAGCCTGCTGGCCCATTACGTCGAACCCTCTCTGGTCCAACCGACATTCGTCTACGATTACCCGCGCGATATCTCGCCGCTGGCCAAGATCAAACCCGGCGACCCGCAGACCGTCGAACGCTTCGAAGGGTTTGTGGCGGGCATGGAGCTGTGCAACGCTTTCACCGAGTTGAACGACCCGCTCGACCAGGAATCTCGTTTCGATGAAATGGCTCGCATGTACGGAGCCGATGATGAGGACCGCAACCCGCTGGATGAGGACTATCTGAACGCGATGCGCTACGGCATGCCGCCGAACGGCGGGTTCGGTATGGGCCTCGACCGCCTGACGATGCTGCTCACCGACCAGGCCACGATCCGCGAGGTGATCCTGTTCCCGCATTTGCGCTCGCGGGAGGAGCCGCGAAGATCGGCGAGCGGCGATGTGACCCAACCGGAGACCCTCGGGAGAGATGAATGACCAATGCATTGGTTGAACTCAAGGCGCACTTGGGTGAGGTGGCGGATCTTTCGGCCGCGGCTGCGGTTCTGGAGTGGGATCAACTCACCTACATGCCGCGCGGCGGTGCTGAAGCTCGCGCGCAGGCCTCAGCCACACTGGCCGGGCTGACCCACGAGAAGTTGATATCACAGCGGACCGGCGACCTGCTCGAGGCCGCCGCCGGCGAAACGAGCACGTCGGATTCGGATTCGGACGAGGCGCGGTTGGTGCGAGTGACCCGGCGCGAGTATGACCGTCAGCGGCGCGTGCCGACCTCCTGGGTCGGCGAATTCACTCGCGTCTCTTCCATCGCCACCACGACATGGGAAAAGGCCAAGCCCGCCTCCGACTTCGCCCTATTCCGTCCACACCTGGAGCGCATCGTTGCCATGCGCCGCGAGTACGTCGAATTCTTCGCCCCGTACGATTCGATCTATGATCCGCTGCTCGACGGCTTCGAGCCAGGCATGAAGACGGCCGAAGTGACGGCGGTGTTCTCGGTGCTGCGCCCGGCGCTGGTCGATCTGGTGCACAAGATCGCCGAGCGCGCCGGCGCGGTGGACGATCGCTGCCTGCAAGGCGATTTCGACGAGGCCCGCCAGTGGGATTTCGGCGTCCAAGTACTCAAGCGCATCGGGTACGATTTCGACCGCGGCCGGCAGGACCGCTCGGCCCATCCGTTCACCACCTCCTTTTCGCCCGACGACGTGCGCATCACGACCCGCTTCCACCGTGATCTCGTGGCCTCGGCCTTGATGAGCACCGTCCACGAGGGAGGGCACGCGCTCTACGAGCAAGGGATCGCGCCCGCGCTCGCCCGCTCGCCTCTCGCCAACGGTGCGTCTCACGGCATGCACGAGTCGCAATCGCGCATGTGGGAGAACTTGATCGGCCGCAGCCGTTCTTTCTGGAAGGTGTTCTATCCGCAATTCCAGAGGACTTTCGGAGAATTCGCTAAGGTGCCGCTCGAGACTTTCTATCGCGCGCTAAACAAGGTTACGCCCTCGTTGATCCGCGTCGAGGCCGACGAGGTGACTTACAACCTGCACATCATGCTGCGCTTCGAGCTCGAGCTAGCGCTGCTGCAAGGCGACCTGGCGGTGAAGGACCTGCCGGGGGTGTGGAACCAGAAGATGAATGACTACCTGGGCGTCCTGCCGCCGGACGACGCGCAGGGCGTATTGCAGGACGTGCACTGGTCGGGCGGGTCGATGGGCTACTTCCCCACCTACTCGCTGGGGAATGTGATCTCCGTTCAGTTGCTCAACACGGCGCTCGCGCAATCGCCGAGCCTGGCGAGTGATCTGGATCGCGGCGAGTACGGCTCACTGCTGGGCTGGCTGCGCGAGAATATTCATCGCCACGGGGCCAAGTTCGAATCGCCCGAGTTGTTGCGGCGCATCACCGGCGAGGCTCTGACCCCCCAGCCGTATATCCAATACCTGAAAACCAAGTTTGGGGAGATTTACGGCTTCTGATGATGCGTGGGCGCGCTGGTGTGCGACGCGTGAAGGCAATCGCAGCCCGGGGATTGCCCGGAACGCAGAGCAACTGCATTTCCGATCAGGCACGTCGTGGCGGCATCCCCTGCGGATGCCGCCATTCTTGATGGGATGACCTGGTGAACTTGGCATCGTGGTTGGGGCGGGTCTCAGACCCGCCGCGACGGGGGGGCATTGGTTCGTGAATAGGTTTCCCATGCGTCGAATCATCCCGCTCGTCCTGATCGGTCTCCTGCTTCTTGGGATTGCCGACCCCGCCACCGCGAAGGTGCAAGTGAGCGTGTACTACGCTGGCCCCTCGGGCGGCGTGCGCTCGGCACTCGAGCTGGCCGGGTTCGATCTTGTTGTCCAGCCCGAGCAGGCCAAGGTGCTGGTGCTCAACGGAGTCATGCCGCCCGAGGCGAGGGTTGGCGATCGGCTTGCGGCGGGCAAAGGTCTCGTGCTGATCCTGGGCCGCGAGCTCACCCAGGGGGATCTTGAATCGGCGCTTGGCGGTTCGCCGAGAGTGCGCATTGCAGAGGACCCGCTCAGCCTGGAGGCATCTCCTCTCGCGGGGCAGGCGCAGGCGCAGGCGGTGGGCGTGGTGTGGAATAGCGCGCCGCAAGTACGTGCGCGCCTCTTGCTTAGCGGAGCGGACCTCACTCCTCTGGCGCAGGGATATCCAGGCGGCGAGCTTATTCTCGGCGTGCGCGAAAGGGACGGCGCCGCGACCTTTGTCTTCACACCGTTTCTAGATTCAGACAACAACCCGCAGATTCAGGAATGGGCTTACTTCAACTACCTGGTATATGCATTGGTGATGCGCGCCGGCGGGCTTGCGCCGTTGAGTTTCGCCGACTATCCAGGTTCGCCCGTGCCGCATGCCGGAGATCGCATCGCCATTCTTGCTGCGTTGGCGGTGCTGCTCGTTCTGGTTTCGCTGGCGTTTGGTGTGGTGCGGCGCTACAGCCGGGCACACCCTGAAGCGCTGGATGGTATCGTCGCCGATCGGGCGGCCTTTACGGCGCGGTCGGCCGAAACGGGCTGGGAGCGAGTGGGATTCCACCGGCCGCTCGGGGGCTTCCTGCTTTCGCTCATGCTGGGCCTCATCCTGTTCGTCCCGCTCATCATCTACCAGAACCTTGTGCTTCCAGTCTACATTCTGCCCTCGGCCCAGGCGCTCGGGCTGTGGGGCAGGGTGTTGCAGTTCTTCAACGTGGCCTGGCTGTTCTTCGACATGGGGACAAGCATCGCCTTCATCAAATACCTTTCACAGTACCGGGTTCACGACCCGCGCAAAGGGATCCAGTACGGCCAGGTCTTTGTTTGGTGGCAGATGCTCTCAGGAGCCGTTCAGGTGGCGATGGTGGTCGGCCTGGCGTCCTCGGTGGTGCCACGAACGACGTATGCGTTGTACGCATGGAGTGTGATCCTGCATTCGCTCATTCAACTGCCGGGCTGGTTCCTTGTCTTCAATCACGCGCTCAAGGGTTTCCAGCGGTCGGACCATGCCCAGTTCCTGGAGTTGGTCTGGCAGGTGCTGATGCCGATGCTAGCTCAGCCAATCGTGGTGGCGCTCATGTACGCATGGGGCAGGGCCCACCCAGCGATGGGCGGGGCGATGGGCGGCCTGCTAGGCATGGGGCTGGCGGCGTATGTGGCCGAGGCGTTCACCTTTGGCCTGGGCTTCTGGCTTTACCGGCGCATGGGCTACAGCGTGCGGGTGCTGTTCCTGGCGCATTTCGATTGGGAGGTGGTGCGCACGAGCTTTGCCTTCGGGGTGTTCGAGATGCTGGGCTCGCTGGCCTGGGCTGCCGGTCAGGCGGCCGAGATATGGATCACCCAATCGCGGCTCGTCAACTACGCCGAGGTGTGGGGCAACTGGGTGCTGGCCCAGAATTTCGTCTTCGCCTTTAACGTGCTGCAGACGCTCAACAACGGGGTCATGCCAGCCATCTCGGAAGCCATCTCCAACGGTAAGCGCGTGCTCAGCCAATATTACAGTGCCCAATCCTACCGCTATGGAGGGATGATCAGCGCCTTCATCGGGGCGGTGCTCTTGGCGGTGGCCGACCGGTTCATCCTCGGCGCCTCGGGCCCGGAGTTCGTGCGCGCGGCCGGTTACGCCGTGCCGCTCATCCTGTGGGGGGCCATCCAGTATCCCTCGTGGGTGGGCGACACCGTGCAACTTGGCAGCAACCGTCCCTACCTCAAGTCACTCCTCGTTTTCGGCGAGCAAGTGCTGCGCGTGGTCCTGGCTCTGCTGCTGCTCGCGCGGCTGCAGGTCAACGCGCTGATCGTGGCCTACTTCGCCGGGCTGCTCACCAAGGGGATCGTTGCATACTTCATCAACCACCGCACGTGCTTCCCGCAGCGTTTCTACTTCTGGTCGTCGTTGGCGGCCCCGCTCCTGGCTGGCGGAACGCACTACCTGATCTTGCGCGGACTGACCGGTTTGATCTGGCGGGCCGACCAGCTCAGCAGCGTGCTGATCTTCTTCATTGGAATCCTGCCGAGTTTTCCGGTGTACGCCTTCCTCTACGCTCTGTTCGGAGGCTGGGATGAGGGCACGCTTGCGGAACTGCGCGAAGCGATTCCGTTCTCCGGCTTCATGCGTCCCGTCACCTGGGTCTTCTATGCGGCCTCGGCGCTCGGGTGCCGTGTGAGCCCACTGCACGGCCGCTTCCCCCTGACCCTGCGTGAGGCCGCGCTGCGTGAGGCGAGCCAACTCACTCTGGAGAAAGTCCCGCTGTAGAAGGTGAGGCATGGCATGGCTGTGCTGCATTTGATTTCCCACACCCACTGGGATCGAGAGTGGTATCTACCGTTCCAGGAATTTCGCCTGAAGCTGGTCCAACTCGTCGACGGCACGCTGGGGCTGTTGGCCCGCGACCGCGGCTTTCGGCACTTCATGCTCGACGGGCAGACGATCGTGCTCGACGACTACCTGGCACTGCGCCCAGATCGCGAGCGGGAAATCGCCGCCCACGTGCGCAGCGGGCGGCTGCTCATCGGGCCGTGGTTCGTTCTTCCTGACGAATTCCTGGTGAGCCCGGAGGCCATCGTACGCAATCTGCTCGAAGGCGGGCGCATCGCGGCGCGCTTCGGGCGGAACATGCCGGTGGGATACATCCCGGATCCGTTCGGGCACATCGGCCAGATGCCGCAGATTCTGCGCGGGTTCGGCATCGAAACGGCATGCGTTCAACGCGGGCTGGATGACCAGCCGTGCGAGTTCTGGTGGCAATCACCGGATGGATCCAAGGTGCTGATGGCCTACCTGCGTGAGGGGTACGGCAACGCCGCCGGGTTGCAGGCGGATGACCCGCGGCGGTTCCTCAGGGTCGTGCGTGAATTGGGCGCCGCCCTGGTGCCCCATTCGGCGGCAGGCCACGTGGCATTGATGTACGGGACTGATCATATGCAGCCGGCGCCGGAGACCAGCACGGCGCTGGCTTTTACCGCACGCCGGCTGAAGGGCGACCGCCTGGTTCATTCGACGCTGCCCGCGTACGTGGGAGGCATACGCCGCGCGCTTGGCGCGCGCATGGCCGGCCTGCAGGTGATCGAGGGCGAATTGCGTTCCTCCAAGCGCTGGCACCTGCTGCCGGGCGTGATGTCGGCCCGCATGTGGGTCAAGCAAAGCAACCACGCGTGCGAGGAACTGCTCGAGGCGTGGGCCGAACCGTTCAGTGCCTGGGCGGAATGGGCGGGCGCCAAAGGCGAGGCAGGCGGCCCAAGGGCCGCACCCGATGACTCCCTTGCCCGTCCGGCTGCGGTTGTGAGCGAAGCGTGGCGCTTGCTCATGCAATGTCATGCGCATGATTCGATCTGTGGCTGCTCGATCGACCAAGTTCATGACGAAATGCGGCCGCGCTTCGACCAGGTGCGGCAAATAGGCGAGGTGATCACCCGCCAGAGCCTGGGCCGGCTGGCCGCCTTGACCGAATCGCGCGCACCGCGCGAAGTGGGCGAGGCGCGCGCAGCGATCGTCGTCTTCAATCCAGTGAGCTGGGCCCGGAGTGACCGGGTCGAGGTGGACTTGGAAGTCGGATCCGATGTCGGCGACTTTGATATCGTGGACGACCGCGGAGTGCGGGTGGAGATGGATCGCCGCGGTCTCGGATCGCGCGAACTGATCCATACCACGCTCGACCGAGAGGGCTTCCGCAGCTCCATCGGCATGGTGCATGAAGGGCGCGTAGCCGGGATGAACCTGCAGGCGCTGGAGGTCGCGCGCCAAGGGGCGCGCGCAGTGCTGCGGGTTGCGCTCTCATCGAAAGGCTCTCCCAATCGCAGCGCCTGGGAGCAAGGCGTGAATAGGGTCAACGCCCTGCTAGAGGATGAGGCGGTGACCACCTACGAGGTTTTGGCACGCTCGGTGGATGAGACTCGCGTGCAGTTTGCCGCGCGCGACCTCCCCAGCCTCGGCTATCGCACCTTATTCGTGAAACCCCGCAACCGCGGCAGACCCTCTTTGGCAAAGCCGCTGCCCGCCTGGGCGAAGTGGCTCGTGCCCCTCGGTGCATTGCTCGGAAGGCTGGGCCTTTCGGCCTGGCAGTCGGGCACGGAGCGCGAGTGGCGGCGCGGTTTGCGGACCATTGACAACGAGTTTCTTCGTGTGGAAGCGGGTGCAAGCGATGGATCGCTGGCAGTTTTCCACAAGCCGACTGGAATGAGACTGCGTGGACTCAATCTTTTCGAGGACGAAGGAGACCGCGGCGACGAGTACAACTTCTGCCCGCCGGGCGACGACCGCCTGGTGCGCGGCGGGCGCGTACGCGCGGTGCACGGGCGTCGCAGCAACACAGCGCAGGAGCTGCGCCTGCGGCTCAGGCTGCGCCTTCCACGCGAATTGGCTCCCAACCGCATGCGTCGATCCCGCGCAAAGGTGGATGTGCCGGTCGAGGTGCGCGTCCGCCTGACCGCGGGGGTGGACCGCGTCGACGTAGAAGTGCAAGTCGATAATCGGGCGAAGGATCACCGCCTGCGGGTGTTGTTTCCAACGCCGCTGCGGACGGAGTCGGCTTCCTACGACGGCCACTTCGAGGTCGTGCCGCGGGGCGTCCGCTTGCCGCAGTGGGACGAAACCTGGGTGGAGCAGCCTCGTCCGGAGAAGCCCCAACGGCGATGGGTTGACATCAGCGACGGGTTGGCGGGGTTGATGATCGCCAATCGGGGATTGCCCGAGGTGGAGGTACGGCCGACGGCGAATGGGAGCGAGATCGCATTGACGCTGATGCGTTGCGTGGGCTGGCTCTCACGCGACGACTTCCCGAACCGACGCGGACACGCCGGCCCGGGGCTCGAGACCCCCGGGGCGCAGATGCCCGGTCGCCACCTCTTTGCCTACTCTATTCTCCCTCATGCCGGCGATTGGCAACAGGCCTACCGCCGCGCGCACGAGTTTACGCGGCCAGCGCGCGCCGTGCCCGCAACCCTTCACCGCGGTCACATGCCCTCGAGTGCCTCGCTGGTGAGCGTACACGGGGGTGACTTCCTGGTGACCGCGGTGAAACAGGCCGAACGGGGCACGGCCCTGGTTGTGCGTGGGGTCAACCTCGGCAAGACCCCGGCGCGTGTGCATATTCGGCCCTGGAGGCATTTCGGGCGCTGCCAGTTGGCGCGCCTCGATGAAACGCCGCTCTCGAACCTATCGATGCATCGAGATGGAAACGCCGAAATCGAGGTGCGCCCGGCCCAGATTGTGACCCTGCTGTTCTCCGACCCAACATCGCGAATACGGCGCTGATTTCGGCGTCGGTCCATATGCGCGGAGGGGGGTGCCAACATCCCGCGTACCTTCTGCGCTCGGCCTCAATCACGCCGCATTAGAAAAGTCGACGTTGGCATCCCCATGCAGGGAGGCAGGCCCTGGGCAGGTCAACTTATGTTCGGTGGGAGCACTACAAAGGCAACGCAGCGTTGGGGGTCCACACGCGGATGGCGGCCTCGCCGCTGAGCGGGCACTTGTACTCGCAGATGCCGCAACCGATGCAGCGTTCGCGCACAACCCTTGGT